>CAYGJM010000020.1:0-11534 GCA_964350295.1 uncultured bacterium
GGAGAGATTCCCGGCGATTACGATAAGTTGTTATGGATCGATTTATGTCGTTTACAGGTCGATGCCCGTCGTTTTTCTCCGGATCTGATCGATCGCGTCGGAGATATCCCCTTATACCGACATCGTGAATTTGAAGGAGCTTATCACCGACTCACCCTGCATGTTCATCGCATTCTGAAGGAATTATTTCACGAAATTGATTTTTTACCGTGGCGAGCCGAACATCAAAAAGATTTTCTGCGCGAAAAAAGAAAAGAGGAAAAGGCGAATGCCGCTTATGCCAAACCCTATATTGACTACCTCGATGAAAAAGAGGAGGAACTGTTTTGTCATTTTGCGAAAAATTATGCTCACCCGTTGACGGAAGTATTTTTAACGGGGGAGGATCAAGGAAAGCTATCGGAAATACCGGAACCGTATCGGGAACATTTTCGTCTCTTGCATGCGGAAATTGTACGAGGGGCTCATGCTTCTGCCGAATGGATGGAAGATTATCGAGTCTTACGGGAGCTTTTTATGGTATGGCCGGCCGGAGAAGCATCCGATTACTTATTGACTTTTCGAGATTATGACTCTCTCGATCGATTGTTATTCGGTCAATATCGTAACGTTTCTCCTTCGAAAAAAGCGACCGAGAAGGATTTAGCCAAAAGCTTTTATCCGAAATACGGATATGGTTTTGCGCGATCTCATGCTTTCGGGCAGGCTGCACCTTTGGGTTCCTTATTTAAGTTGGTTACTTCTTATGAAGCATTGAAACAGAGTTACTTGCAAAAAAAAGAAGAAGATATCAATCCATTGGTTTTTATCGATGATCTTCATCGATCCAAACAAAAGAGCGAGGGATGGAATGTCGGCTTTACTCTCTCCGGAGAATCCGTTCCCCAACTGTATAAGGGGGGAAGGTTGCCGAGGAGCCATCGAAAAGGGATCGGGAAATTGGACTTGGTGGATGCCTTAGCCGTATCGAGTAACCCTTATTTTTCTTTGGTAGCCTCCGATATTATCCGAGATCCGAAGGATTTGAATCGAGCGGCCTCCTCATTATCCTTCGGGCAAAAAACGGGTATCGATTTACCGGGAGAAATCCCGGGTAATTTACCCGGGGACTTGGAATGCAATCGTACGGGTTTGTACGCCTATGCAATCGGTCATCACACTTTGGTCGTTACTCCATTGCAAACGGCCGTCATGCTTTCCGCTCTCGTCAACGGAGGGAACGTTTTTAAACCTTTAATCCTAAAATCTATGGAGGGTGTTTATATGCATAGGCGTCCGATCGTGGAAGATAAGAGGGATTTTGAGTTTAAAAAAACGTTATCTCTTTTGGGAATAGACTTTCCTTTTTTTGCCTGTAAGGAACGGGGGGAAGAAATGCGTGCGGATGAAATCGAAAGCAAGATTCGCCGTCATATCGATTTACCGGAACCGGTACAAAAGGTATTGTTGAAAGGCATGTATGAAGCGGTTCATGCTCCTTTCGGTACCGCTAATCCTCATAAGGTCAGAAATTATGCTTCCTATTATTCTCATTATCTCAATTATCGAGAATTGTGGGATCGAATGATCGGGAAAACCTCTTCGGCCGAAGTTACGGAAAATATAGACCTTGATTTTCGTACGGGAACGGGTCTTTATAAACACGTTTGGTTCGGAGGAGTCATTTTTGAAAAGGATTGTCAAAAGTACAAGTTTTCTTCTCCGGAATTAGTCGTTATCGTTTATTTGCGATACGGGAATTTCGGAAAGGAAGCTGCTCCTCTGGCTGCCGATATGGCAAAAAAGTGGGAAGAGATCCGGAAAAAACGAGAGTCGTTCTGACTACCGGGGCGGAAAGGAGAGGAATATTTTATAAATGGTCTTAAACCACTCCATCATTTCCTTTTCCATGGTGTACATCAGAAAATTTAAGCCGATAAACAGAAGGAGAAGACCCAATAGGGATTTAAAGGGCATGCCTAAAAAAGAAATTTGTACTTGCGGAGCAAGTCGATTCGCAATTCCCAAAAAGACGTCTGCCATCAGCATGGCAATAACCGGCGGAGCGGCGAAACGAACCGAAAGAGAAAAAAGAATTCCGATTACGCGCATGGCTATTTCCCAGAAGGGTTGGCGGGTAAAAACGGACGCTTGAAAGAAAGTTCCCGGAGGAAGATGTTGATAGGAGGCTACGAGCGTTTCGAAAAATAAATGGATACCGCCGATCATAAAAAACGAAACGATCAACATTTGGTTGAGTAAGGATCCGATCGGGGAGGTTTGCGTGGACATAGAAGGATCGGTAATTTGAAGGCTGGCGGAGCCTCGTTGGTTGTCGATGATCGAACCGGCACTCGTAGCGACGTTGAAGGGAACGGTAACCAAAAATCCGAAAATGAATCCGATCAGCAACTCTTTCAATAAAAGGGGAATTAACGGAAATCCCAAAACCAAATCGCGGGCCGATAAGGGAACGAGAAAAGGGAACAAAAAAAGAGAAATGATAATGGCCAATCCGATTTTAGTGGGAGCCGGAAGGAGTTTTCCTCCGAGGAAGGGGGACATTACGATGATCGGGACGACGCGCATGAAAATTAAAAGCAACAGGGCTAATAAATTGGCAGCGGGGAGGGTATTAAACAGTTCGGTATAACTCCGACTCATTTAAAATCTCCAACCCGGGAAATTTAAGAAAATATATTGCGTATACTGGATAATGGTCGATCCGATCCACCCGCCCATGAACATCAAGGTAATGATTACGGCAACGAGCTTTACCGTAAACGATAAGGTTTGTTCTTGAATTTGGGTAGCGGCTTGTACGATGGCTACCAAAAGGCCCAGGGCCATACTGATAAGAATCGGAGGAGCGGAAAGGAGCAAGATCAGATAGAGTCCTTCGTAGGCTAATTGGGAAATTTGTGTTCCTAACATGTAAAACCCTCTTGCTAACTATCGAAAGGTGAAGACGAGACCTTGGATTAAAATAGTCCAGCCGTCAACCATAACCAGCAGTAACAATTTTAACGGCAGGGAAATCGTCAAGGGCGAGAGCATCATCATACCCATGGCCAATAGGATATTCGACGTAACCAGGTCAATGACGAAAAACGGTAAATAGATCAATACGCCGATGGCAAAAGCATCTCGAAGCTGTGACGTAATATAAGCCGGGATAATGATGATAAAATCATTTTTCGAAAGATCGGTACGATAAGGTTGCGGAAAGATACGATAAGCCATTCGATAAAATCGATCCAGAGATGCGGGTGAAGTGTTTTTTTGTAAAAAATTCTTCAGAGGTTCCTTCGTATAATTGACCGCTCCGATGATATACCCCGCCGTTTCGGCCGAAAGTAATTTGGCGGGTGCATTTTCTTCGAGATAGGTTTTTGCCGATTGATACATTTGTAATCCCGTAGGAAACATGACATAAATAGTCAGTAAAAGGGCAATCCCGTTTACGACTTGGTTCGGGGGCGCCTGTTGCACTCCCAGAGCACTTCGTAAGAGGGAGATCACGACGACGATTTTGATGTAGGAAGTCAACATCATGATTACCCAAGGGAGTAGGGAGAGAGCTGCCAAAACGGCTATTTGTAAAGTAATCGGAGGGGGGCCTTTTGCAATTAGGGATTTTTGTAGGGGAAGTCTGGGGGTATTGCCGGGATCGACGGCAAAAAGCCTCTCTTCGGGAGAGTTCAGCGTTGTTTTTTTCACCGGCGGGGGGACGGCTGCATGCAGAAGCGGAGCCGACAGAAAACTCGGTAAGAAGAATAAAAAAATTAAAAATCCGTATTTCATGATTTATCAATCAGGCTTTCAAAAGCCGTTTCAATTTTTTCCCAGAGCGTTTCGACGCGTGCGTCGATGATTCCGGCTTCCGTTTCTATAATAGCTCCCCCTTCGGTAATATCATCACGCGTTCTTATGGAAAAGGAGAGCAGTTCTTCCTCCATGATTGCGCGCAGGCTTTCTTTTTTTTCCTTCAAAAAACGCTCGTCGTTTTTATGGATGAAAATCGTTATTTTTTTATGTCCGGAAACGCTTTTCAAATTTTTAGCCACGATGTCGACAACGGTTTCCGGATGTTGTTTCAGTTCTCGCCCCACGATTTTTTTTGCGGTTGCCAGAGCTACTTTGGCGATAAATTTCTCCAGATCTTTTTTCGTTTTTCGGATCTCTTCTTCCAAAAACTTCAATTGATTGACCCATTGCTGCAGCCCTTCTTCCCGGCCTTTTTCTCGGGCTTCGGCATATTTTTTTTCGCTTTCCGCTGCAATTTCTTTGTGCAGTTCCGTTTCTTCTTCCCGAATTTTTTGGATGAGCTCTTCGGCTTCGATCAGTCGGGAAAATTCCGTGCCCGGAATTTTTTTGACTCCGGGGGCGGAGTGAACCGAATCACCCGATAAAAGACTGAAAAATTTCATGAATGATTTTTCTCCGATAGAGAGTCCCGAATCTCCAGGACTTGTTTGATAAAAAACGGGGTTTGTGCATCGGGCATTCTTCGACGAATCGCTTTTAAAAGTTCCTCGCCCCTTCCTTGATCCAAAATATGTGCCAGATACCAGATACGATAAGAGTCTTCTCCTGCCAAAGCTTTTGCTAATCGGTGTATTCCCCGGTATTCGATAAAACGCAGCAGATCGGCTTTCGTATGAATCATTTTCTTAAAGTCCCGAACGGAAGAGGGATAAGGTTCCTGGCGTTTCCGGGCCGCTTCATAAATTTTTTTTTGTCCGCTATCCAATCGACTTTCCGTTTCTTTCAAGATATTTTTATCGACGATTTTCTTTGTGATGTTTGCCACCTCGCATAACCCCAAACGGTGGATGATTTCAACGATTTTTTTTTTATGAAGTTCAATCAGGAATGAACAGCCGGTGTTCGGAAGGAGAGAAAGGGGAGGCATTCTGTCTAACCCTATTTCCGCTACCGATTGATGAAAGCAAAATCGGCCGATTGGAGAGGAGGAAGGGATCTTTTCGGGAACGTCGATTCGTTTGCGTAATCCCGAGAGCTGTTCTTCCGAAAAAAAGGAAAAGGTAAAGGGAAGAATCGAAGAAGGAAAGTTTTGTAAAACGGGCAGAAACCAAGAATAATGGATTTTTCGGAAAAGAGCTCGGACCGAATCCGGTCGGGGAGCGGGATTCGGCGAACGTTCGGGAATATTGCGAAGAATTTGTCGATCTTTCTCTTCCAAATATTTGAAATAGATTTCGGTTTGATCGCCGTGTCGGGACAAAAGAGCCTTTAAAATTTCATGACCGGATGACAACATGTTTTTCCTATGGCTCTTCCTTCTCTTGTTCTTCCTCGACATTGCCAAAGGTAATGTCGAACGGCTTGGGTCGGAAAAACTCTCCGTAATTCTTGACTTGTTTTAAGCCTTTTTGAAATTTCCAGGCCATCCAAACCAAAGCGGCGATGAGCAGAAGAACCGATAAGGAGAAAAGAAGAAGAATCGTTCGAAAGCGAGGAGCCGAGCTTACCTCGACGATGACCGACCAAATCTTTACGTAGTCTTGCGTTCCCCAAGGAGAAGCTTCCGTTTTGGGCTCCAGGGCATTGACGCTGATATCGGTAAAACGCGCTTTATCGGCAACGACGGTGACGTCTTCGTAGCGAAGGTCCAAAATACTTCCCGAAATATATCTTCTTATTTTTTGCGGCAGCAAATTATTGGGATCATCTAAAATCCCGTCGTGTTTGATGAAGACGGAGGCCCGGGGATACTCTTTTTGGGCATCCGGATTAAATGTGTCTTCCTGAGGAAAAGATATTTGCACTTCCACGTCCAAAATGCCGTCTATTTTTCGCAACGTGTTGGCCAATTGCTCATTGAGTCCTTCATTGTAGCGAATCTGTTCTTCTTTTTCCGTTTTCATCATCCCCTGTTGCGGAAATAAATCGAGAATGGAAATGCCCGGTTTTCTCGGAAGACCGATACGATTCAAAATAGCCAGAGCCTCGGTCGATCTCGAAGAACTAACCATAATGTCCCACATGGTAGCGGTACTTTGGCTTGCTCCGGCGCCGGACGTTTTGACGGGGGTTTTCGTCGTGGTAATTCCTTTGCTTTCCAAAAGTACGATAATCTGATTCGCATCGGTTTCGTCGACATTCGTTAAAATCATATTTTCCTGATCGCAACCGGTCAATGTCAGAAGGAAGAAGCCGCAAAGCAAAAGAGGGGCCATTTTTTTTATGAAAAATTCTTTCATTGAAAACTCATGATTTTTTTTAAAAAAAAAGTTAAACACTTATTCGCTATATATAGATACATTCGTAATTAAGAGGGTAGATTTTTTTATCGAAGAATTTTTGTTTTTTGCATTGTCTTTCAATAAAGGGCGGGGTTATAATCATTTTTCGTAACCTTCGTAAAAGGGGCCACATGTACCTGGTATTCGTCCTATATGCTTTGTTTGCAGGGGTTTTTACCCTGTGTAAAATTTCTTTGAATTATGCTCAGCCCTTTTTTATTATCGGCACCCGGATGATCGCTGCCGGAGGGATCATGCTTCTCTACCGATTTTTCAAGGATCGGTCGGCCTTTTCTTTCGTCAAGTCCGGTTGGTTGAACATCTTTCTGATCGCCTTTTTAGGGATTTATGTCACGAACGTAGCCGAATTTTGGGGTTTGCAGTATTTAACCTCTTCCAAGACCTGTTTTCTCTACAGTGCCTCTCCGTTCATGAGTGCCTTTTTCTCCTTCCTTATTTTGAAGGAATCCATGAATCGACAAAAATGGATCGGGCTATGCATCGGTTTTATCGGTTTGTTACCGATTCTCTTTTCCGGTAGAGGAGAGGGAACTGCCGGAGGATCCTTTTTCTTATTTTCCCTGCCCGAATTGGCGTTAATTTTGGCAACGATCGCTTCAACGGTGGGATGGATTTTATTGCGCCAGACCGTAGCTCATAAAAAAATTTGTTTAGTCGTTGCCAACGGTTTTGCCATGCTGATCGGCGGAGTCTTAACGCTGGGGCATTCGGCTTTAACGGAAAATTGGAATCCGGTTCCCGTCTATGATTGGATTCCCTTTTCGATAACGGCTTTGGCCCTCTTGCTGATTTCCAACTTATCGGCTTATAATCTATACGGTTATCTATTAAAGAGATATACGGCGACCTTTATGGCTTTTGCCGGTTTTTCGACTCCTTTCTTTGCCGCCGTTTTCGGGTGGTTTTTCTTACATGAAACGGTCCCTTGGCCTTTATGGGCCGGCTTGACCGTTCTCTTTCTCGGCTTGATGATCTTTCATCGCGAAGAAATTCGCTCAAAAGGCTTTCCGGTTAAGGCCGAAGCGGTTTGAGTTTGGAAAGAACGTATCGAAAATCAGCCGTAAGAGCGTTTGGGACCCTTCCTTCCATTTCAATAAAAAGTTTGACGTCTGACATTTCGGTAAGTTCCGTGCAGGCTGAAAGAAGGTGTACGGCCAGAGAGATCTCTTTCATCACCTCGTCATCCCGCAGGAGTTGAAGAGATTTTTGGGCGAAGGTCTTTTGATCGGGAAAGGCGGTCAGAGCCGAAGCGGCCAGAGCGTTATCTTTTCCGACGGGTTTTTTCGCCAAAACGCCATAGAGGAAAGTTTCCGCTTTTTCACCGATGTTTTTCAAAGCTGACAGAACGGTCTCTTCATAGGAGAAGCAATCCTTTCCCAAGCTTTCGAATAAGGGAACGATGGCTTCTTCCTTTCCGATTTTTCCGAGGCAGTCGGCCACATGAATCGGGGCTCGACCGTATCCGGGATAGAGGGGATCATAGAATTCATCCGAAGTCAGGAGATTTACAAGATAGGGAAGGGCCTTGTCGCCGTAGGAAGCAAGGCGGGCAATTTCTTTTTCCGGTACCTCTTCTTCGGTGAGAATGAGATCGGTTAACAGAGAGGGAAGAGAGACGTCGCTCGTAGCAATTTCGGAAAGTTTTTCCAGGCCTTCATAGGCCTTTTTTGCATTTCTGATTTTTTCCTTTTCGTAGGGTGAAAGAAGCTCGTCGGAGAGATTTTTTCCGAATTTTTTTTCCATGTCTCGGAGCTTCAGGATTTCCGAAATTTCAATTTCCGGATCGATGCCGACTCCGTCTTGTCGATAGTAATCGATCATGTAATCGAATTTTCCCGAAAAATGGATATCGCGATGCATTAAAATATGATGAATAGGTTCGTCCAGTAGGGGGAACTCGTCGAAAGACTCCTCCTGTTCCGCCTCTTCTTCATAACGAATTTGTCGTAACAGATCATGAAAGGAAGACATCAGCTTTTCTCCTCGAATTTTCGTTGTATCTCTCCGGCATTGTAACTTGAACGGACGAACGGTCCGCAATACATACGACGAATGCCGATCGAATGACCATAGTCGGCATAGGCCTTGAATTGTTCCGGAGTGATGAATTGTTTAACCAATAACTTGCGATAGTTCGGTTGCAGGTATTGCCCTATCGTCACGATATCGCAACCGGCATTTCGTAAATCGTCGATGGTTTCCGAAACTTCCTCATCGGTTTCTCCCAAGCCGACCATAAGACCCGATTTAACGAGAAGATCGGGATCTTGATCCTTGACATAACGGAGAACGCGAAGGGTTCGATCGTAGGTAGCCTTGTGTCGCACGCGGGGAGTGAGCCGACGGACCGTTTCGATATTATGGTTGAAAATGTTCGGTTTTTCCGCCAAGACGATATCAACGGACGCCTCTTTTCCTTCAAAATCGGAGGTAAGAACTTCCGCGGTCGCCGACGGAATTTTTTGACGTATTTCCCGAAGGATGGCGGCCACTTGCAGAGCCCCTCCGTCGGGAAGGTCGTCTCGGGCGACCATCGTGAGGACGATATGTTTTAACCCGAGAGCATGGGCCGTTTCGGCAATTTTTTTCGGTTCTTCCGGGTCGAGGGGGAGCGGTTCCTTCCGGTGGTCAATATCGCAAAAACCGCAATTTCGAGTACATTGTTTTCCGAGAGCCAAAAAAGTAGCGGTTTTTTTGGAAAAACACTCCAAAAGATTCGGACATTTGGCTTCCTCGCAGACCGTGGGTAGTCCGGCTTTTCGTAATAATGCGTGCGTTTCGGAGAGCTTATTTCCCGAGGGCATCGGTCGATGGAGCCAAGAGGGAAATCTTCCCGAGGAAACGGCTTTTTCCGGAGAAGGGGTTTCGGGATTCGGAGGAAGAGGATTTCCTTTGACCCGAGGGCCTGCGTTGAACGGATCGATTTTCATGACGGCTTCCTTTTCTTAGGCGGGAAATGAAGCGGAGTATCATTCGCGATTAAAGCGGCTTCGAGCCAGGCTTCGGCAACGGTCGGATGGGCATGAATCGTTTCGATGATATCTTCTACGGTGAGTTCGCAACGAATGGCCAAGGCGATTTCCGCAATCAGCACGGAGGCTTCCTGACCGATTACCTGCCCGCCGTAGAGAGCTCCCGTTTTTTTATCGTAAACGATTTGAACGAATCCTTCCGTTTCCAGCGAAGCTTGGGATTTTCCCAAGGCTTGAAAAGGATACTTGGAAACGGCATACGGAAGCCCTTTTTTTTCCGCTTGCTCGGGAAGAAGGCCGACGGTGGCGATTTCCGGATTGGTAAAAACGACGGCCGGAACGGCATCATAATTCATCGTACAAGGGTGGCCGGCCGCATTTGCCGCCGCTATCATTCCCTGATGCGAGGCCACGTGAGCCAGCATCCATTGTCCGGTAACGTCTCCGACCGCGTAAATTCCGGCAACGGCCGTTTCCATCCGCTCGTTGACCGGAATGGCTCCTTTATCCGGAACGATACCGGCTTTTTCCAGACCGATATGTTCCGTATTGAAGGATCTGCCGACCGCAACGAGGGCCATTTCCGCATGTACCGGCGTTTGATCTTTCAGGCGAACGACCACGCCTTTTTCATCTCTGTCGATTCCTTCGACGAAAACTCCCGTTCGTATGTCGATATGTTTAGATTGGAAGCTTTTTTGCAGGGCTTGCGAAAGATCGGGTCCTTGCGTCGGTATGATGGAAGGCATCGCTTCGAGAATATGGACTTTGACTCCGTAGTCGGCAAAACAGGAAGCAAATTCGCAGCCGATGTAGCCCCCTCCGATGACGGCCAGACTTTTCGGGAGGGTTTTCAATTGTAAAAGAGATGTGGAAGAGAGGATCTTTTCCCCGTCAAACGGAAAAGCCGGAATATTTTTAGGTTCCGATCCGGTAGCGATAATAATTCGGTCCGCTTGCAATACGGCGTTATCTTTTCCTAAAACTTTTATCGTGTTCGGATCGGTAAATTTTCCGAAACCGTTGAAAAGAGTAATTTGATTTGCCCGGATCAAGCCGGTTAGGGATGTGCGCAGACTTTCGATAACTTTATCTTTTCTTTCAGCCATTTGTGCAAAGTCGACGGAAATGTCCGTAACGCGGATTCCATAATCGGAAGCCTGTTTGATCTTATGCAGTAAATGAGCGTTAGCCAGGAGAGTTTTGGAGGGAATACAGCCCCTGTTTAAACAAGTCCCTCCCATTTGATCCCCCTCGACGAGGGCTACCTTTTTTCCCAGAGAAGCAGCCTTAATGGCAGCCGGATACCCCCCGGGGCCTCCTCCCAAAACAATGATGTCAAATTTTTCCATAGAAAATCCCGATTCGTTTCCGTCAACATATACCCTTTCTTATATAGGCGATTAACGGGCGATTAATGAAGCATTCTATCAGATTTGCGGATTAAATAAATCCGGATTTTATCGGTTAAAATAAAAATTATTTATTAGAAGCTCTATTAAAAAGGTTTCATTAAAAATGATCCTTGCATAAATTTATTTAATGATGGATATGGGATGAAATGGTTTTGAAAGAGAGAGCATATGCAGGAGCATAAAAAACTATGTTGGAATTGTGACGGCTACGTCCATGTTTACGAGTTGCAGTGTCCTTATTGCGGCGTAGACGTGAGAGTCAAGGAGGAAGCCGCCAAGGCTGCTCCGGAAGAGTCGACGGAAAATAACTTCGGAGAAATGCCCGAACCGCCCTTCGGAGAACTTTTAAAAGACGAAGAGTTCGTTCCGACCGTCGAAGAGTGGGATGCTCCTACTCTTTCGAACGCAGAAGAAGGAGATTCGGAAAATCCTTTGGCCTCGCTTCTCTTATTATTACCGGGTTCGCTATTTTTTTTATTCGGACTCTCTCTCTTCCTTTTTTCCAGTGACGGTTATCTCGTCTTTCGATTTAAAACCAAGTATTGGTTTCTCTACCTGTTGAGTTCTTGGCCCCTTTTGTACTTGGGTTGGCGCTCTTTATTCCCGCAACCGGGGAGAAATGCTTCGGATACTCACCGAGATCCCGTAAACGTCAAGTAACGATTTTAACCGATCAGTCCGCAACACTTCTTGTATTTTTTTCCGCTTCCGCAAGAGCAAAGCTCATTTCTTCCCGTTTTTTCTTCCGTCGGTTCGGTTTTTGCAAAGACGACCTCTTCTTCTTCTTCCGGAATTTCTTCGAAGACGGGAGCTTCGGCTCGGAAGCGGAGGTCTCGCAATATATTTTCAAGGATTCGGGGGTGGGGGGAAGCCCATTC
>CAYGJM010000020.1:11544-18900 GCA_964350295.1 uncultured bacterium
TGGAGGTTTCGGACCATTCGTTCGAAAGTTTCGAAAGATTCCTGCTTGAATTCCATCAACGGGTCCTTATTGCCCACGCTGCGTAAGGAAACTTCGGAGCGCAGGTGGTCAACGGAAAGAAGGTGCTCTTGCCAATGTTCGTCAATCGTTTTAATCATGACGTTTCTCAAGGCATCCTTCAGAAAGTGCTCCGTCGATGCTTCTCGAGATTCTCCGTTTTGATCCTTTGCCTTCTGTTCAAATCCGTGTGTTTTTGTCGAAATGGCCGATCGGATTTTGTCGACGAGAAGGGTAATGATCGATTCTCGAGAGAGGGAAGAAAGATCTTCCTCGAGACGAACGGGAAAGTGATGCATGATTCGATCTTTAAATTCTGCGGCATGTTCGAGTTTCCCGGAAAGGAAAAAGGCGGAAACTTCTTTTTCGGCCACCCATTCGGTAAGCTCCGATAGGAGTTGCATCGGATCTTTGCAGGAAAGAACTTCGTTTCGAAAACGATACATTTCCTTTCTTTGTTTGTTCATAACATCGTCATATTCTAACGTGTGTTTGCGGATGGTATAATTACGTTGCTCGATTCTTTTCTGTGCCGTTTCGATCGATCGGTTTAAAATCGAGGCGGAAATGGCCTCGCCTTCGGGGGGGCGAAAACGTTTGATCAAAGCATTCAGTTTGGGAGAGGCGAAGAGACGCATCAATTGGTCTTCGAAAGAGACATAGAATTTAGAGGATCCCGGATCGCCGAGTCGAGCGCATCGCCCGCGTAATTGCCGATCGATTCTTCGAGACTGATGCCTTCCCGTTCCGATTACGTGGAGTCCTCCCGCAGCAATGACATCGGGTTTTAGCTTGATATCAGTTCCCCTTCCGGCCATATTCGTGGCAATCGTAACGGCTCCCTTTTCTCCGGCTTTGGATATGATTTCCGCTTCCTGCCGGTGATATTTGGCATTCAGAACCGTGTGAGGCAACTTATTTTGCTTGAGAATGCGAGACAGCTTTTCGGAAATATCCACCGATTCCGTGCCGATAAGAATGGGGCGTCCTTTTTCGTGAGTCGATTGTATCTCCCGTAAAATGGCCTGATATTTTTCTCGCTCGGTCATATAGATTTCGTCATCCGCGTCCCGGCGAAGGCAGGGGGAGTGGGTCGGGATTTCCAGGACTTCCATCCGGTAAATTTCCTTAAACTCTCCGGCCTCGGTAGCTGCGGTCCCGGTCATACCCGCAATTTTTTCATAGAGACGGAAATAATTTTGCAACGTGATGGAAGCATACGTTTGCGTTTCCGTTTGGATGTCCACGCCTTCTTTGGCTTCGATGGCTTGATGGAGTCCTTCGGAAAAACGTCTTCCCGGTTGCGGTCTTCCGGTATTTTCGTCAATGATAACAACGGCATCATTTTGAATGATATAGTCCAAGTCTTTTTCCATTAATAGGTGGGCTCGGAGTAATTGACGCAGGTTATGGGATCGCTCTTTTCTCTGCATGTCTTCGGTTTGCAGTTCCGTTTTGCGTTCTATTTTTTCTTCGTCGCTTAAGGAGGGATCCTTTTCAATTTCCGCATAGGCAAATCCCAAATCGAGCATGACGAAGTCGTCCGAAGCTTCTTTCCCTTCTCGAGCATTCCAGGCGGCAATGCCTTTGTCGGTCAGCTCGTATTCTCCCGCTTTTTCATCTACGATGATAAAGAGATCGGATAAAAGCTTTTCTCTCTCTTCCTTGTTCTGATCGCCGTAATAGAAAATATCCAATCGATCGATCCGAATGCGCAATTCGGGGTCTTCCAGAACTTTTTTCAGGATTTTATTCCCCGGAGTCCCTTTCCCGACGACCCATAACTTGCATAAAGCTTCTCGGAGAATTTTTTCCTCTTCCTTATCGAATCGATATTCGGTGATTTCGGTATCCCGGATCCGGATGCCGAGATCGTCCAATAATTTTTTAGCTTCCGTTGCCAAGCGGTAGCAAAGCTCTTTTTGCATTTTTACGATTTCGAAAACGCCGTCTTTCAATTCGTGGTATAGCTGGCGACTTTCGGCAACCGGCCCGGAAATGATTAAGGGAGTTCGGGCCTCGTCGATTAAAATGGAATCGACTTCGTCAATTACGGCATAATAATGTCCTCTTTGTACTTGTTCATCGGCGGAAAAGGCCATCGAATTGTCGCGGAGGTAGTCAAAGCCGAATTCGGAGGCCGTGCCGTAGACGACGTCGAGGGCATAGACGGCTCCTCTTTCCTCGGGAGGGGTATCATTCGTGAGGGCGCCGCAGGTAATCCCGAGCCGTTTGAGAATCGAACCGACCCATTGACAGTCTCGGGTAGCCAGGTAGTCGTTGACGGTGACCAAATGAACCGGTTTCCCGGTCAGGGCATTCAGATACAAGGGCATGACGGCCGTCAGCGTCTTTCCTTCTCCCGTTTGCATTTCGGCGACCGATCCTCGGTGAAGGGCGATGGCTCCGAGAATTTGCACGTCATAGGGGATCATATCCCATTTTTGTCGATATCCGGAGACGTCTACCTCGGTTCCAACCATCCTCCGGCAGGCATTTTTGACGACGGCGAAGGCTTCCGGAAGGAGGGCATCCGGAGATTCTCCGGCAGAAATTCGTCGGCGAAACTCGTCGGTTTTTTCCCGCAATTGCTCTTCCGAAAGAGCACGGAATTTTTCTTCCAGCTCATTTACCCGTAAAACAATTTTTTTATATTCCGCCAGTAGCCTCGTTTGATGCGTTCCGAAAATTTTTTTGACCAGTCCGAACATGAGATTTTTAAAACTCCTTTATCAAGAGCCATCTTACTACGGCTTTCGACTTTATTGCAAATAAAGGGAGGCCGCTTTTTTCATGGCCGGTATTAATTTCCGTTATTGTTAACCGGGTTCGGCACGTGATAGTGATTCACGACCTCTTTGGCCAGATGATAACAACGGGAAAGGCCTTCTTTCATTCTTTCATAAACCACGACGGAACCGACCGCCGTGACGAAAAACCCGAGGATAAGGGTCGGTCGGGCATAAAGGGTACTGCCGAGGAAACCGGCCGCCGTCATGGCAATCCGACAGGTGCCGGAATCGTAAATCAATGCACCGGAAGTAGCGATCATCGCCAACTGAGTGACCCTGCCGGCCAAAGAGGCGTATGGGCCTCGGATCCTTCCGTCTCGGATCTCGTCGCCCGTCCAAACATTTTTCAGGACGGATGCCATGAGAAAGATACCGGCAGCTCCCTTTCCGATATTTCCGAAAAACCCGAATAAATCCGTTGAAGGAAGCAAGGAGGAAATTCCCTCAAAAGAGGCGGATAGCGAAGAAAAAGACATAATGGTCTCCTAATTTTTTTAGCGACTGACTTCGTATATTATTTTAGGAGGGAATTATTTTTTTAAGATAAAGATTTTAGGAAAACATTTTTTTAAAAATCAAACGGACATTCCCAAAAGTTGTCCGAAACGGCAGAAAATTTCGGTATAGGGCGGGGCTTGGAGGAGATCCGGTGCCAGGGAAATGCGTTCGGGTTCGAAAAGAAGGATGACGGAGGAACCGCCGAAGGAGAAAAAACCCTTTTCCGCTCCTTTGGGGTACCATTGTCCGGGAGAGGAGGTTTGATGAATCGATCCGACGCAGGTAGCTCCGATTTCACAATATGTGACAAGTCCGAACTTTTCCGTATTCAAGGGAGTGAGGTAGCGTTTGTTTTCGGAAAAAATATGGATGTTTTTATGCAGGGAAGTGAGGTTGACCGATTGGAGATAGCCGTTGATCAAGCGGGGTTTTTCGGGAATGCAGTTGCAGGGGAAGTGATACCGATGGTAATCGGTCGGGCAGAGCCTGGCAATCACCATCGTTCCGTTTTCATACCTTTCGGCAAGTTCTCGATCCTGCAGAAAATGTTCCAGGGAAAAACGGGCGCTTTTTACGTAGAAACCTTGGTTTTTAGAAATTTTTTGAAAAAAAAGATAGCGACCGTCGGCCGGGATGACGGCCGCATCCGGGTGAGATTCTACGGGACGGACGCTTTTTTTTAATTTGCGAATAAAAAAATCGTTAAAGGAGGTAAAGGCTTCCGTCGGTTTTTCGAATTCCGAAACGTTAATATGAAATTTTTTAATAAAAGGTTTGATTTTATACCGGCTGATCGAGAGTTTTTGGAAAAAGCCGTATCCTTTCGAAAGAAGGGAGAATTTTACGAAGTACTTTAAGAATTCATTGAAAAATCGGCTGCCGGGGTACCGGCCGTAGAGCAGATACAGAAACGTAAATCCGTAGATTTTTTCTTCTTTCTTTTGTTTCGTCAGACGATCGATATAAAAAATGGGTTTCATGACGACGGTCCGATCGGTGCGGGAGATATCCGCTTCGGGAGAGGTGATTTCACTGGTATTTATTCGCTTATCCGATTATTCTTATAAGAGAATCAGTATGTTAATGAAATTCTTTTTAGTCAATCCTCTTTCCCGATGAGTACGCTCGAATCTTATTATCGCGAAGAAAGTATCGCTGCCGTTGCCACCCCTTCCGGGGAGGGAGGCATTTCCATCGTTCGGGTATCGGGGGACCGGGCCTATGAGACCGCATTGCGACTCGTTCCCGGAAAAAACTTTTCTCCCGAAAGTCACCGCTTTTATTATCGCTCGTTTATCGATGCCGCAGGAGTCGTCCTGGATAAGGGAATGTTCGTTTTTATGAAGGGACCCCGTTCTTATACGGGGGAAGACGTGATAGAGTTTCACTGTCACGGCGGCAAATATATTGCCGAAAGGATTCTGGAAGTTCTTTTTTCTTACGGGATCTCTCCGGCGAAAGCGGGGGAATTTACCTTTCGCGCTTTTTTAAACGGGAAAATGGATCTGGCTCAGGCGGAAGCGGTACAACATTTGATTTCCGCAAAAAACAAATGGGCTCATAAATTTGCGAAGGAACAACTCGAGGGCTTTTTATCCGATAAAATCCAAGCCCTGCAAAAGAAATTAGTTGAAAATGCAGCCGTTTTAGAGGCTCTCGTTGATTTTCCCGAAGAAGGGCTCGAGTATCTTTCGATCGAACGAATCATCGCTCAACTGAAAGAGATCGGAACCGAAATCGCTACCCTGTTGCGGGGATATGAGGATCGAAGGGCTCGTATGGACGGATTTTCCTTGGCCTTGGTCGGTGCCCCCAATGCGGGAAAATCCTCTCTGATGAATTGTCTTTTGAAAAAGGATCGGGCGATCGTTTCCTCCGTCAAGGGGACGACGAGAGATCTTTTGGAAGAACCTTTACTGATTGAGGGTATTCCCTATCGTTTAATCGATACGGCCGGAATACGGGATTCGGAAGAAGAAATTGAGAAAATAGGGATTGCCAAGGCCAGGCAGACGATCGAACGGGCTGACCTGCTTCTTTTGATTCTCGATGCTTCCCGTCCTTTATCGGCGGAAGATCGGGAGTTAGCGGAAAGCCTCGGAGGAAAAAAGGTATTGGCGATAGGGAATAAGATCGATATTGCCGTTTCCGAACCGGAAACTCTTCCTTTTGAAAACCGAATCTTCCTTTCGGCAAAGACGGGAGAGAACGTCGAGGCTCTTTATCGGAAAATAAAAGAATTATTGGTTTCATCAACCGATCCTTCGTCGGAAGGCTATCTGACCGATGCAAGGCATAAGGAGGCTTTGTTGCGAGCCGACGAGGCCTTGCAAAAGGGTATTCGAGGATTGGAAGAGGGAGTTTCTCCGGAATGGTCGGCTTTTGACATTAAGGAGGCCTTGCATTTTTTACGTTCGATTATCGGGGGGAATGTTACCGAAGATATTCTGACGTCCGTTTTTTCGAAGTTTTGTATCGGGAAATAAGAGGCCTAAAGAAATGCTTTCGCAAGAAGAACGAATTACTCGGGCAAAAGAAGTTATCGGGATTTTGCGACGACACTTTCCTCATCCCGAGATCCCCTTGCAACATACGAGCCGGTACACTTTATTGGTAGCGGTATTGCTTTCGGCTCGTTGTACCGATGAAAGGGTAAATCAAGTAACGCCTCTTTTATTTGCCGCCGCTTCGACGCCGGAAAAAATGATTTGTCTTTCTCCGGAAGAAATTCGATCGATCATCCGACCTTGCGGTCTTTCGGAAACGAAGGCCAAACATATTTTTTTGCTTTCCGAAATACTCGTTCATCGTTACGGGGGAAAGGTCCCGGATACTTTCGAAGCCTTGGAAGCGCTCCCCGGCGTGGGGCATAAAACGGCTTCGGTCGTGATGGTGCAGGGTTTCGGCAAACCGGCTTTTCCCGTAGATACCCATATTCATCGATTGGCAAAGCGATGGGGCCTTTCAAGCGGAAAAAACGTCGTGCAAACGGAAAGGGATTTGAAGGCCGTTTTTCCGGAAAAACTGTGGGGAATTCTCCATCTGCAAATGATTTATTTCGGTCGAACCTATTGTCCCGCGCGAGGTCACGATCAAGAAAAATGTCCGATTTGTTCTATTGTATGAGGATCCTATGAGTGAAAAGTTAAAGATTTTCCCTTCTTCCGAAAAACCGTGGTATAAAAAAGGCCTTTCCTTTCGCTGTACCGAGTGCGGAAAATGTTGTACGGGAAGCCCCGGCTACGTTTGGGTCGAACCCGAAGAAATGCAAGAGATGGCCGCTTATTTGCAGATCTCCTTGCAGGAGTTTCACGATCGCTACGTACGTAAAATAGGGGAAAGATTTTCCCTGAAGGAATTGAAGTTTCGAGGATATGATTGTGTTTTTTTGAAGGATAAAAAATGCTCCGTTTATCCCTGTCGCCCCCGGCAATGTCGCACCTATCCCTTTTGGCCTTCCGTTCTCCGTTCCGAAGAGACGTGGCGCCGGGAGTCCTTGGCCTGCGAGGGAATTCGAGAGGAGTATGAAAAGGTGCCTTATCCGGAAATTTGCAAAAAGCTTGATCCCTCCGGCTAAATTTTTCGGATGGTTGAAAAGTAGTAACTATTTCACTGTTAAATAAATAAGTTTTTCTTATTCTGTCCTTGTCAAAAAGGAAAGGATGCCGCATATCTATCATTATAAATAAGTACAAGAAGAGTTTCGAAAAGTGCTTGTTTCCACGGAAAAAAGCACACCTCGTACTTATAAATTCCCTCAAGCCGAAAATCTCATAAAAGTAGCGGTAGGAATGAGACGTTCGGGTAAAACTTACTTTCTGTTTCAAACCGTTCGAGAGCTATTATCGGAAAGTATACCCTTAGAGCGTATTTTATCGCTGACGGCGTAAAACCCCTGTCTTTAGGCGTGGGGATATAAGCCGCTATTTTTCTTCTTGGGACATATCTAACGGTGTACTACAATGTGGTCGTGAAAATTGTAAATAGATCATATCGATTTAGATTCTAT
>CAYGJM010000021.1:0-18643 GCA_964350295.1 uncultured bacterium
ATATAGAAGAGCAAATTAAAGAGAGTCGAAAAAACGCCGAATACGTTTTTCAGATGCTTTTGCGAGATTACGAAAAACAATTTTCCGAACTCTCCGGATCTTCGTTTCAGGAGCGTATTAAAGACATTAGAGACATCTCCAAGAGAATCATGCGTAATTTGCGAAAAACGGCTAAAATTTCTTTAGCGGAGATACCCTTGAATTCCATTGTTTTTGCGAATGATCTCGCTCCTTCCGAAGTAGCCGAAGCAGAAAAGTTACGAGTGGCCGCTTTCGTTACCGAATCGGGGGGCGAGACTTCGCATGCAGCCATTATTGCTCGTTCGAAAGGGATTCCTTATATTTCCGGAGTGAATTTACGAGAGCTTTCCTTAAGTAAGCATCGTGATGTCATCGTAGACGGGCGGATAGGGGAAGTTATTTTGAATCCTTCGCAACGGACGTTATCCATTTATAAGACTTTGCAAACGCAAATAGAAAGGCACCAGTGTTTTTTAAATCAATCCGGACGTTTGGCAGCTGAAACCATTGACGGATATACCATTAAGCTATCCGCCAATGTCGAAATGTTAAATGAGGTTGCTTTAATTCATGAATACGGGGGAGACGGGGTCGGTTTGTTTCGCTCGGAATATATCTGTTCTCTCGATAGGGAATTCCCTTCGGAAGAAAAACAGTTCGAAATGTACAGGGATATTATAGTCGCTCTGAAAGGACTGCCTATCGTTATACGTACTTTTGACGTGGGAGGGGATAAAAGTCGAGATTTATTGATTCGAGAGGAGGCTAACCCTTTCCTGGGTTGTCGTGCGATCCGTTATCTTTTAAAGCATCCCGATATTTTTAAAACACAATTAATAGCCATCTTACGTGCTTCTGCCTATGGTCGCGTCAGCATTATGTTTCCGATGGTTTCGGGCTCTCCGGAAATTATCGAAGCTCGAAAAATTTTAAAGGAGGCGATCGAAGAGTTAGACCGAAGAGAGATTTCTTATCAAAAAGAAATTAAGGTGGGATGCATGATAGAGGTCCCTTCGGCAGCCATTACCTGTGACGAGATTGCCGATCACGTTGATTTTTTATCGATAGGAACGAACGATTTGGTTCAATATTCCTTGGCCGTCGACAGAGGCAATCAAATCATGGGGTATCTCTATAATCCTTTGCATCCGAGCGTTATAAGATTGATTAAAATGATTGTCGTGGAGGGAAATCGACACGGTATTCCGGTTTCGATTTGTGGAGAAATAGCGGCAGATCCTCGATTTACCGCTCTTTTGCTCGGCCTCGGCGTGCATCAGCTTTCTTGCTCCGCCCGCTTTCTTCCGACGGTAAAAAATGCTATTCGGAGGACCGGAATTATTGATGCCTGTCGCCTGGCAGAAGATATTTTGTGCATGCGAACGGCCGAAGAAATTCAAAGGAGGCTGACGCGGGAATACAAAAAATCGGCTCCCCACGACCTATTTCACAACATCGAAGAAACGGTTAAGGAAGAAAATTAAACAGGGAAGAGGGGTCGACCGATTCTTCTTTTTGCAGTTGCTCATGGGCCTGTCGATAAGCGACCTTAATCAAATCTTCCAATCCGTCTATGTCATCGGGATCGACGCATTCCTTTTGAATGCGCAAATCTTTCAGTTCATATTCGCCGTTCAGCGTTAGGGAAACCAGTCCATTTCCGGAAGAACCGGTTACTTCTTTATTTTTTAGATTTTCCTGGGTTTGCAGAAGATGATTTTGCAGAGCTTGCATTTGTTTCTTTTTCTTATTGAATCCCGTTCCCATGACGTGGCACTCCTTTTTGTAAAGAACCCTCCAGCTCGACGGCCGCGAACTGTAATAACGTATCATAGCGGCTCGGATGATTTTTTGCATCCTTTTTTTCGGCTGCTACCGGGGGAGAGGAAGGGGTTTTTTCCGCAGCTATTGAATCGAGGTGTCGAAGGAGTTTTTCCGGGTCGATGCGTCGGAAAGAGCGGACGATGCGTATCAGCAGCGTTTCCAGAAAAATCCGTTTGGAGGTCATGTATTTCAGGGATCCCCGTTTTCCCAGAATCAAATCAAGGATATAAAGGCATTGATCGTAAGTGTATAAGGCTGCCGATGATCGATAATTTTCTACCGCCCGCTCCGGAAAGGAAGGGGGGGGATCCCCGGCTGAATATATTTTTATATGGAGCAATTTTTCATAATGCTCGGCTAGTTGATCGAGGAAAAAAGAGATGTTTTTTCCTTTTTCAAGAATTTGTTTAACGAGCTCGAAGGCAGCGGAAAGGGAGCCTTGCGCAGCTCGATGATCAAAGGAAAGCAATGTCTCCGGGTCGGTTAGCCCTAAAAAACGGTTCGTATCCTTTTCCGTGATATGACCGCGGGTATAGGAAAAGAGTTGGTCGGTCAGGACCAAGGCATCGCGGAGAGAGCCGTTCGTTCTCTCCGCGATGATTTCGGCCGAAGACTCTTCCATGGAAAAAGCTTGTTTTTTCGAGGCCTGCAGAAGAAATTTCTTTACCTCTTCGGTCGGAACCGGGCGGAGATCAAAACATTGGCAGCGACTCAATACGGTAGCCGGAACTTTGTGGGGTTCGGTGGTAGCAAAGAAAAATTTGACTTCCGGAGGCGGAGACTCGAGTGTTTTTAACAGAGCATTAAAAGCCTCTTTGGTCAGCATGTGTACTTCATCGATAATATAAATTTTATATTTTTCTCTTCCCGGAGAGAATCCGACGGTTTCATTAATTTGACGAATATCGTCAATGCCTCGGTTGGAAGCTCCGTCGATTTCGATAACTTCCGGAGAGATGCAGGAAGAAATCTCCAGGCAGCTCGTACAGACATTGCACGGTTCTCCTCCGTCTTTCGGAGAGGGGCAGTTCAAAGCTTTGGCAAAAATTCTTGCAAAAGTCGTTTTCCCGGTTCCGTGGGGGCCGGAAAAAAGATAAGCATGCCCGACTTTTTGCATGGCTATGGCATTTTGTAAAGTGGCGGCAACGGATTTTTGTCCGACGATTTCGTCAAATCGTTTCGGTCGCATACTAAGGGCCAATACTCGATAGGGTTCCGGAAGGGACATAAAAGCAATCACCGAAATTTTAGATAAGACGTCGAACATATCCGATGCGCCTAAAAAAAACAAGCGGCCGAAAAATAAAAAAGATTTAATAATCCGTGTCGTGTTAGAAGAAATAGATGGATAATTTGTAAAAAAATAGGGATAATTTTGCCCTCGTTCGTTATATTTATTCGGAAAAGGGAGTGCTACGTTGTCTTATCAGGGCAATCGGTATAAAAGGTCGTCGATTCTTTCCGTAAGGGAACAGGGTTTTTTTGATCGAAGTCGTCCGATTCGACTGCTGATTCTGTTTATTTTTGCCGTTTGTCTTTTTACTTTTCTTCATTTTCGGGAAGTAACGGTAGAAAATCTTGAGCTGGGTACTTATAGTAAGCATCGAGTCATTTCGCAAACCGACTTTGACTTTGCCGATGAAGAGGCGACAATTATTCTACGTCAAAAAATGATTCGGGATATCGACGGTATTTTTTACTTTGAGCCCGACGAATTGCTTTCCGTCAGAGGAGAATGGGAGGGCTATTTGGAAAGAGAGCCCGGTACGCCGGCTTTTGAGGAGGGGATGAGAGCCCTTGATTTATGGGAGTCCGTATTACAATCCGCTCGTTTTACGAATGCTTCCGCTTTGCAAAAAGTGAATGAAATCGGCTTGCCTGCGCAAAATTACTATGTTTACGTACCGAAAAACGGATCAAAACAAACTCTTCCCGATGCCTTGTGGCTACAACTGGGAATGTCGGCTTTTGCCAACCATTCGGTGTCCCGGGAAACAATAAACCGTATGATAAGTTATTATGCTTCGGTAAAATGGTCTTTTTTACGAGACGTTTCGGCGGAAGAGAGCTTGAAGCGCGCTTTGCAACAGGAGGTTTCTCAACAGTATACCCGAGTAAGCGAGGGAGATCCCATTATCGATCAAGGGGAAAGAGTGACATCTCGTCATTTGGCCATGATGCACGGTATGAAGGAAACCTTAAATCGAAACAGAAATTTGTGGAATTTTTTTTCTCTTTCGGGGAGTGTTTTATTAACGATCGTATTTATTGCGATTGCACGCATTTATTTTGCTTATTATCACCCCGACATTCTTTATTCCAATCGATGCCTTTCTCTTCTCGTCACGATTCTCATTCTGACTTTAGCCCTGGCCAAATTAACGGAGGCCTTTCTGATTCTTAACGGGGGAAGATGGGTTGAGAATATCGGTTATCCGGTATTTATTCCTTTTGCGGCCGTTCTTCTCTGTTGTCTCATGAATGAAAGAATTGCCTTATTTGCAGGGGGATTTTTGGCTTTAATCATGAGTATGACCCTCGTTGTCGATCGGATCGGTTTTTTAGTCGTTAATTTAACGGCTATGTCGGTAGTGATCATTGCAACTCGAAATCTGAGTAAACGAAAAGAGATTTTTTGGGTTATGGGTAAGGCCTGGGTGGCTTCCTTTTTCATTATTTTTGCCTTTTATCTGTATGATCATACCGGTTGGTCTTTTTCCTTGGTGGCCGACTTAATTTCCTCCTTCCTTTTTTTATTGATTACCGCCATTCTGGTTACGGGGCTTCTTCCTTTGCTGGAATCTACGTTTCACGTATTGACCGACATCATTCTGATGGAATATATGGACCCGAGCAATGAGTTGTTGCAGAGATTGGCCGTAGAAGCCCCGGGAACTTATCAACATTCTATCGTCGTCGGTTATTTAGCAGAAGCCGCTGCTCGAGAAATCGGTGCTAACGGTTTGTTTTGCAGGGTTTCCACGCTTTATCATGATATCGGCAAGTTAGTGCACCCCCAGTATTTTACGGAAAATCAACAGAAAGGGATCGATATGCATCAGCTACTGACTCCCGCCGAGTCAGCCGGAGTCATTATCGCGCATGTCGGAGACGGTGTTTCAATGGCTCGAAAAGCAGGACTTCCCGAACCTTTTATCGATATTATTAAAGAACATCACGGAACGACTTTGGTCTATTTTTTTTATCATAAACAATGCGAGTTAATGAAAGGAGACAAAAAGAAAGTAGACGTTTCGCAATTTCGTTATAGCGGTCCGAAGCCGAGATCGAAGGAGTCGGCCATTATCATGATAGCCGATACTCTCGAAGCCGCATCCCGTTGCTTGGATGAGTTGGAGGAAGACACGATTACGAAACTCGTCGATGAAATTATTTATCAAAAATCGAGAGATCGTCAGTTCGAGGAAAGCGATCTGACTTTCGAGGAACTCGGAAAAGTACGAAAAGCCATGATCAAAACTCTTTCGGCAGCCGTCCATTCGAGAGTTAAATATCCGAGGCGAGAAGTCGTTGCCGAATCCGGATAACCGTAAGATTTTAATGATCTCGTTGCTTTTTCCGAAGGCAATAAAAATTGATTTTTTTCTCTCGATGACCTAAACTTCACCCTTTTAAAAAACTTTTTGAAGGAATTTCGAGTGGAGAAGCAAAGAGAGCATTGGGGATCTCATTTCGGAATGGTCATGGCTGCGGCCGGGTCGGCCATAGGTTTGGGAACCTTATGGCAGTTCCCTTACATGGTCGGAGAGAACGGAGGCGGAATTTTCGTGCTTCTTTATCTCATCAGTACCTTCATCATAGGAGTTCCCGTTTTCGTTATCGAGCTGATTATGGGCCGTCGAGGACAGCGGGGAGCCGTCGGTATTTTTGCTTCTCTTTCCGGAAACTCTCGTTTTTGGAAGGGCGTGGGGTGGATAGGCGTTTTTACCTCTTTCGCCATTATGGCCTATTACGGGGTCGTTGCCGGTTGGGGATTGAATTATATTTTACTAAGTCTTTCCAAATTTTATGTCGGAAAATCGTCGGAAGAAATAGCTGCCGTATTCGATATCCTGTCGGCTTCCGGCTGGATGAGTCTTTTTTGGACCTTTTTATTTTACTCTCTGACGATAGGGGTGGTTTATCAAGGGATTCGAAAGGGGATCGAGTTTTGGAGCAAAATTTTAATTCCCTCTCTGATTCTTTTATTAATCGGTTTATTTTTATATAGCCTGACATTGCCCGGTTTCGGGGAAGCCTTTCGATTCGTCTTCTATCCCGATTTTGCCAAGTTTAAGCCTTCCGGCGCTTTAACGGCCTTGGGTATGGCTTTTATGACGATGAGTTTGGGCCAGGGGATCATTCTGACGTACGGCAGTTACATGGAACACGGTGAAAATATTCCGAAAACGGCTTGTATCATCGGTTTGATGGATATCGTCGTTTCCGTTTTGGCCTCTTTAATGATTTTCCCCATCATATTTTCTTCTCACTTCAATCCGGATGCGGGGAGCGGTCTGATTTTTAAAACTCTTCCGGTATTATTCTCCCGCTTACCCGGGGGGATGGTTCTTTCCACCGCCTTCTTTTTTCTCTTTACCTTTACGGCTCTTACGTCGGCTATTGCTTTGGTGGAGGTGGTTTCCGCCAATTTTATAGACCTTTTCGGGTGGACTCGAAAAAAGGCCGTTTTGATCACCGGTATTGCTACTTTCCTGGTCGGCATACCCTGTGCCTTTTCCGGAACACCCGGTTTTTTCCCGGCCTGGAAGGCTCTGTACGGAAAAACCGTTTTTGAGACGATCGTCGCTCTGGTTTCCAACTGGACCCTTCCTTTCGGGGGGTTATTAACGGCTATTTTCGGGGGTTGGTTTTTATCCGAACGAATTGCTCGTCAAGAGTTTGAAGCAGGAAGCTCCTGGGGTTCTCTCTTCCGATCCTGGAGGTTTTTTGCTCGATGGATTGCTCCCGCGGCTATTTTGATTATTATTCTACAAGGTATGGGCTGGATTGACGTTGATCGTATCTTTCGATAGATCTAACGTCGTTCGTTTCGTTTCTTGCCATTGTCGATCTTGACGAGAAAAGAGTCGGATGCCTACCGAGTCTTTTTGAAGGTCCAGGATATGAAAGGATCCATTTTCTCCCTGTGTCGGGCTTCCGCCGTTGAGTAGAAAGGGAGGGCCGGGAAGAATGCTTGCCTGATGCGTATGTCCGTATAAATAAAGACGGACGTTCGGATATTTTTCCAATAGGGACCGCAATGCTTCAAACCGGATCATGCGATGTCTTTTCGGGCAATTTCCCTTATGAATCGGAAAGTGATTAACGAGGAGCAGGGGTTTATTCGTCGGAAGGGATTGCAAGAGGTCGGACAGGTTTTTTTCAATTTTTTCGGAAAAAAGTCCTTCGGACGAAATTGGGGAAGTGGCTATCGACGTATCCAAAGCAATTAGACCGAAACCCTCTCCCCATTCGCGATAGGCGACTCCTTTTTCTCGTAAGGAGGGGAGAGAGGGGATGTACCGGTAAAAACGACGAGAGAGGTAAGCTTTTTTCGTATAGTGATCGTGATTACCCGGGATGGCCAATACATCGAACCCCTCTTTTTGAAGAGAGAGAATGAATTCTTGCGCCGAAAGGTATTCTTTCGGGTTAGAGGTTGTCGTCAAATCCCCGGAAATAATGACGTGAGTGACTTTTTGTGTTTTTAAAAAAGAGGGAAGGGTTTCAAGAAGCTTTTTTTCCTTGGGGCGTCTTCGTATATAATGGTTGCAAATTCCTAGTAAAGATTTTGAAAATAAGTCACTTATATCCAAGTGACCGGAAAAGAAGTGAATATCGGAAAGGTGGGCCAGAATCAAAGGGGTCTCATGGGTCATTTTACTATCCGGATTATAAAAAAAACAGTGTTTTAGGAAAATAATTTTTAAATTATTAATTAATTCGTTTAATTAATAATATAAATTTGGTATTTAATAAATTATAAGGAGGATTTTTATGAAAGATCATTCCCGTTTTCAAATAAAATCAATACAAAAAAAAGCCGTTAAAGAAGCAAAAAAAATGCCGAAGGAAAAAAACGAGCAGTCTCATAATGTCGTAATGATGTCCATTCATCGAGATATGGAGAACTTGCTCCGTTTGGATGCTTTTGTTTACGGTCGGAATCCGGAAAGGCATAAACATGTAAGAGTTCCGAGAAACCGTCATTTTATCCGGCGAGAAGTGCGAAGAGTTCGATAAAAAAAAAGCCCCCCGTATTCGGGGGGCTTTCGGGACTAGTCTTCTTTGGCGTTTCCGATCAACGCTTCGGAAATTAAAACGATTCCGGCAACGGATACGGCATGAGTTAAAGAAGCGATAACGACTACGGCCGGATCGACGATTCCGGCAGCTACCAAGTCTTCGATTTTTTGAGAGACCATATTGAAGCCGCAATGATCTCCTGCTTGCAGAACTTCCCGGACAATGGCCGGGCCATTGAGACCGGCATTAACGGCTAATTGCTTTAGAGGGGATTCCGCGGCTCTATATACAATTTGTGCGCCGACGGCCTCATCACCGTTCAAAGAGAGGTCTTGAATGGCTTCTCGAGCTCGCAACAAGGCAACTCCCCCCCCGGGAACGACTCCCTCCTTGAGGGCCGCTTTCGTAGAATTCAAGCTATCTTCGAAAAGCTGCTTCTTTTGTTTCATTTCCGTTTCGGTAGGTGCGCCTACGCGAATAACGGCCACCCCTCCGGAGAGTTTGGCTTTTCTTTCCCGGAGTTTCTCTTTGTCGTAGGAGCCGGACGTTTCCGTAATTTCTCGGTCAATTTGGCGGATACGAGCCTTAATATCCTCTTCCGCACCTTTTCCGTTGATCAGGGTCGTCTCTTCTTTCGTTATCATAACCGTTTCACAGCTTCCCAAAAGGTTGATTTGGGCTTCTTTTAAAGTAACGCCGGCTTCTTCGGAAATTACGGTGGCTCCGGTTAAAACGGCCATATCCTGTAACATGGCTTTTCTTCGGTCCCCGAAACCGGGGGCCTTTACGGCCGTAATTTTCAAGGTGCCGCGTAACTTATTGATGACCATTGTGGCCAAGGCATCTCCTTCGATATCTTCCGCGATGATCAGAAGCTCTTTGCCGGTGGCGGCTACGTTTTGTAAAATCGGAAGAAGCTCTTGAATGGAATTAATTTTTTTATCCACAAGAAGAATATAGGGAGATTCCATGGTTACCGACATTTTTTCGGGATCGGTACAAAAGTAAGGGCTTAAGTAACCGCGATCGAACTGCATTCCTTCGACGAAGTCGAGGTAGGAATGTAATTTTTTTCCTTCTTCGATAGTAACGACCTTGGATTCGGCCACTTTCATTAAGGCTTTGCAGATCAGGTCTCCGACTTCTTCGTTTTGAGAAGCTGCCGAAAGAGCAATGTTTCGAATTTCCTCTTCACCTTTAACGGGAATTGCATTTTTTTCGATTCTTTCGACGATGGCCGCCAGGGCTTTTTCCATTCCTCGTTTCAAACCGATCGGACTTGATCCGGCCGAAAGACATTTGATACCTTCTTGGCAAAGAGCATGAAGAAGGAGCGTTCCCGTCGTCGTCCCGTCTCCGGTTTTTTCCTTAATTTTGGCGGCTACTTCCCGGGCCATCGAAACGCCCATATTTTCATATTGGCATTCGAGGGTGACTTCTTTAACGATGCTGTTCCCGTCATTCGTGACGTCAGGGGCTCCCCAGGAGCGTTCGACTCCGACGTTTCTTCCTTTGGGGCCGAGGGTAAAGCAGAGGGTATCGGCAAGCTTTTTGATTCCGGTCAATAACTTTTGACGGGCCTCTTCTTCAAAAATAATCTCTTTGGCATTCGAAGACATAGTGTTGCTCCTATAAATACTTTAATTGATATGAAGGGGCGATCATAACGAAAAGGGATTATTTTATCAAGAGGTTTCGGAAAAAAATTAGCACATGGAATAATAGAGTGCTAGTGACTTCGGAAGGCTCGTTTTAAGGGGGATACGATGATTTCTTCCTGGACGAAACCCGGTCTTCCTTCGAGTTGATCGAGCATCAGGCGAGCGATTTCTTCGGGAAGACAATAATAATCGGGATCGTTTTCGGGGCAAAAACGCAACCGGGTAAAAAAGGGCGTTTGAACGGGTCCCGGGTGAATCAGACAAACGCGGATACCGCTTTTAGCGCATTCGTGCCGGAGGGCCTGCGCAAAACCGCGGAGGGCAAACTTCGTGGCGCAATAGAGAGAGCCCTTGGCTTTTCCGGCCAGGGCCGCTTCGGATCCGGTAAAGAGGATCACGCCCCGCTTTTTTTTCTTAAGAAGAGGGAGGAAGGCCCGGGTAATAAAGACGGCGGATAAAAAGTTTATCGATGTAATCGTTTCAATTTGTTCGTAAGAATATTCTTCCAGTCCTCCGAAGAGTCCGATGCCGGCATTCAGAACGAGGGCATCCGCGTCCCCGTATTGCAAAGTCAGATCTCGGAGGAGAGGGGCTAATCCTTCAAGAGAAGAGAGATCGACGGGGACGGCGTGAAATAGGGGGTGCTCGCGAAAGGAGCATTTCGAAAAATCTCGGGCCATTCCGATGACGGTACGATTCTTTTCCAGCAACAGGGAGGTTAATTCTTTTCCGATTCCGGAAGAGGCTCCGGTAATTAAGACGGTTCGGGGCATGGAAGGATCTCCGTAGTTTAAAATAAAGAGGGAAAAAAACGTTCTTTCGGAAGGCGGGAAAGAATTTTTCGGGAACAAAAAGAGACCATTTCCTCGCGGATCTCCGATCGAAGGGTCGTCATGTAATCGTCTCGATCAAGATAGCGAAAGAACAGCGGATCTTCCGGATAGAGGGAAACCATTTTTTTATACATATTGTTAGGTAAACGAAACGGTCCCAGAGTGACCGAATGGATATTTCGGGGATCCAATAGCGTGAAGGTTTGATCGAAGAGAGATTCGTAAGAGCGCTTCCAGTCGGGATGATAGATCAACGGATCGAAGCGCAGTCCGATCGGCCAACCGGCTTTTTGCAGAAGAGAGAGATGGCGTAATCGCGTGCTTAACCGAGGGGTTCGATGTTCCACCTCGCGAATGATTTCTTCCGGGTTCAGACTGTAGGCAATAACGACGTTCGGCAGGGGGGGAGTATTCCGAAAGGGTTTGAGATAGTTGCTTTTCGTTCGAATTTCCAGAAAAGTTTCGGGACGATCGCGAAAAAAGGGAAGGACGTGTTCGATAAATCCGCCGGTGCCCTCTAAAGCCAAACTGTCGGCATCATATCCGGAAAAAAAGGTAGCCGGTTCGGATCGGTCGGAGATTTCCTTTTCGACGGCGTCGGTAAAATCTTCGAAATTCACGAAAATCACGTAATGGGCCGATCGATACATCCCCTGTAAAAAACAATAACGACAGTCGAAAGGGCAGTTGAGTGTCGGTGAAAAATAGTAATTGCGGGGAGTGCCGATTCCGTATCCGGGGGGCGTGGGAAGAACGAAACCCGCATGTTTTTTGGCCAGTATCAGAGAGGGTCTTTGTTTTTGAAGACGGAAGTTTTGTCTCGAAAGATTAAAGACTTCCGTATATCGGTCGCATTCCGTTCGATCGGCTTTCGGGAATCGGTTTAGAATTTCCCGGGTTTTCGGCAGATGAAAAACCTCTTTTTCAATATAAATATGATCAATGATCGTCATGGATTTTCTCGTCGACTCGTTGAAATAATTCTTCGGTATTCTTGGCTTTTCGGCAAAAATCGAGTAAGTTTTCTTCCGGGTAGCGGGCATATAGGAACCGCAATCGGGGAAGGAGCCTTTTTTTGAGGGTTTCGGAAAGCCGGAAGTGAGCAAAAACCTCTTCTTCCGGGCAAGCGGAAAAATCCGGAATGTCCAGGCTTCCCAGAAGAGTGCAAAACTCCTCGATACGCGATATATGGGCGCCTACGATCTCCGGCACTTGCTTTTTGGATAAAAGGGAAGGAGGGGCGTCGGCGTTATCGGAAACGATTTTATAGCAACGAATGCATTCGACGGAAGTGTAGCGGAGGGCAGCCGCATAAAAACCGTATCCTTCCATGTCATGGAGGGTATTGGGAAGATAATGGTCCGACGGCTTATCGACGGTCATGAGGGGCAGATGCGGAAGATCGAAGGAAAAGAGCTTCGGCGGATAAAAAGAGGTGTTTCCGGCAGGAGAAGAGATTTTAGAAGCAACGGCTCCCCGACCGATCGGCAGAGTCGGATGACCGGCTATTCCGATGTTGAGCCAGAACCGGGCCGGGCGAATCGTCTGCAAATAGGTGACGGCGCAGGCAGCCTGTAAAGAGCCGATCCCGGAAAGAATCAAGGCCTGATTTTCATTTCCGAATACGGGGAAGGGGGTTTGCCGGATCTGTTTCCAGCCGAGAGCGGCAATCAGAGGAGCTGCCTCGGCATGTAAAGCCATGACTCGATTAATGATGGGTTTTCGCATACATTTCTTTTTTGGAGATGCCGCGCAAACGGGCGGCCAGTGCGACGGCTTGGGTTTTCGTCAGGGAGTAGACATTTTGAAAATAGGTGACTAATTCCTCGGGAGAAAAGGAGCGAAAAAGAGAAACGGATTGATTGCCGGGTTTAAAAAGAAAGACGCACTCTCCTTTTTCCGGAATATCCGCAAGGCAAAGAGCGGATAGGGATCCTCGATAAAAACTTTCGTGTATCTTCGATAATTCCCGAGCGATTACGACTTCGCAGTTCGGTTCGAGATGGTTACATAAAGCAAGGGTTTTTCGTATTCTTCCCGGGGCTTCGAAAGCGATGGAGATCCCCTCGTAGCACAAAACGGAAAGAAAGGCTTTTTTCAACCGTTCCTCGGTTTTCGGCAAAAAACCGATAAACTGAAAGGGTAAATTTCCCCAACCCGAACCACAAAGGGCCGTGATCGGAGCGCAAGGACCGGGAATCGGGATGACGGGATATCCCTTCCGGATGCAGGTTTCGACGATGGAAAGACCGGGATCGCATATCAGAGGGGTTCCTCCGTCCGAAACCAAAGAAATTTTTTTTCCTTGTTTCAGCTCGTCGATTATAAAGGCTTCCCTTTTTTTTTCATTGAACTTGTGGTAGGCAAAAAGAGGTTTTCGAATACCGTAGCGCGTGAACAAAACTTGGGAATTGCGGGTATCTTCGCAAAGGATTAAATCCGATTCCGAAAGGATGCGGACGGCTCGATAGGTGATATCTTCGAGATTTCCGATGGGCGTGGCTACAAGATAAAGAGTCATAATGTGAAAATAAGGTGGCACCCGGATTCGAACCGGGGGTAGAGGCTTTGCAGGCCACTGCCTTACCGCTTGGCTATGCCACCGTGTTTATGGATGGAAACAGCATAGGAAAAATCCGGATTCGGGTCAAGGAATGAGGAAAAAAGCTATCTGTTTATTGAGAAAAAACTTAAATTGCTTCTCTAAAAGAGGTTTTTATGTCTTCGAGAATTTCGTCCGTTGGTTATGATCACGCGATTCAGCCCTTGCCGGACGGTCGATCGGTTGATCCCTTCCGATGGAGGAATCTTCGGGTCGTTCCTCATTTAGATCGGGTAGACGGGAGCGATGATTTGTCCTCTCCCCCTCCTTCCCCCGTTTCTTCGGTATCTTCGTCCGTTTTTGAAAAGGGGGATACCAATCCCGAATTCATGATCGATTTGTTCAGAGGATTCCAAATCACTTTCGGAGGTCCTCCCTCGGGAACGGAACATGACATTCTTTCCCGTTTGCCTTCGGCAAGACTTTTTCCGACTAGCGGACATTCCTCGCCTCGCCCTCAAAAACGTCGAGCCGATGATGAAGACGGTTTTGAGGCAATTCGTTTTCCGATCGATCCGAGAGATCCTCTCGGAGTCCTTCACTCCGAGGAAGAGGATGATAGCGTTTCTTCAAGGTGTTTTTCGAATCCCCGTTTTGTTTCGCCGCTTTTTCCGGAGAACCCGTCTTTTCAACCGTTCGAAAGCAAGACCCCCGGGATTGTTCCCGAAAAACGACGAGGAGGAGAGGATGGAGATGATTTTTCGGGGAAACGACGGAAGGGAGAAGAAAGTTAGAGTTTCAGGGGAGGGGTTCCCGTGTTCGGTCGGCGAAAAAAGAATCTTATCCGGCAGGCAGAAGGTGCGGGGCGGATCGCTCGGGAGAATCGTTGTTTTTGGATGACGAGCATTTCTTCCCCTTATCAAGAGGAGGTCTGTCGGGAACTCCTTCTTTTGGAAGAAAAAGAGGGCTCGGGATGTCAAGCCTCGAATCGAGGGGGGTGGCACTCTTCGTCCGATATTCTTCTCTTGCCTCCGATTGTCAAGTTATTCACGGATTTATTGCCGACTCTTGAGGCATACGCGTCTTTTTTGGGTTTGGATTCCGCCTGTCTGACCGTTACGGCTTGGGCCAATATCAACAGAAATTTTCATGAAAACGATAAGCATGCTCATGAAGATGCCTTGTTTTCCGGTTGCTATTATGTAAAAGGCGATCTCCATAGGGAGTTCACGAACGGGGCCATTACTTTTTTTAAGAAAGATCAAAAAGAGGAGGTTTTGGCGACTTTGCATCCGGAACCGGGTGATCTTCTTTTGTTTCCGAGCGATATGTATCATCGGGTTTCTTTGTACCAAGGGTGTGAGGAAAGGATATCGATCGCTTTCAATCTGCATTTCGGAACGGTTTCAAAATCTTGGGTAATATCTCGAGGAAAAGGTGCGCAATTTTTGCAAAGACGGGGTATTCCGATCGTTTGCGAAAAAGAAAACTTTCCCCTGTATGTCGATGATTCTCCGAGGCGTTCGATGCTATTCCCTCTCTCCGCTTTGAAAAAGAAAGGGAAAGGAAAATAAAAAAAAAATATGAATTTTTTGATAAGTTTGTATTGGGGGCAATTCTAGAATTTTATATAATCCGGGCTTGATTTGTCGGAGAGGGAATTTTGATATTGGATGCCGATGTTGACCGAAAAGCGGTCTTTTTTATGTCTCGGGCTCTTCAGGAGAGCATAAAAGGACGAATGACCTCTTTTCCCGATCCGTGGGTCGGTTGCGTGATCGTCAAACACGGCGAAGTGATTGCAACGGGTCATCATCAAGGAGGCGATCGGCCGCATGCCGAAAAACAGGCTTTGGCCGAGGCCGGGGAAGAGGCAAAAGGTTCTACCGTATACGTTACGGTCGAACCGTGCGTCCGTGAGGGAGACGGTTCTTGTGCGGAAGCCTTAATCGCTTCCGGGGTGCGTAAGGTCGTTATCGGTATCCCGGATCCCGATCCGAAAGTGCGAGGAACGGGAATTGCCCGTTTAAGGCAGGCGGGCATCGAGGTCGAAACGGGGCTTTCCGAACAAGAAATTAAAACTTCTTTGACTCCGTACCTTCATCATCGGGAAACGGGACTTCCGTTTTGCGTGTTGAAGGCGGCCATTAGTATGGACGGTAAAATTGCGGCCAAAAACGGTTCTTCCTTGTGGATTACGGGAGAGCAGGCAAGACGGGACATTCATAAAATAAGGGCACGCTCTCAAGCGATTTTAATCGGGACTCGGACGGCTGCCGAGGACAAACCGGCCCTTACCGTCAGGCATGTTTCTTACGAAGGAATGATTCCTCCTTTGCGAGTTGTTTTGGATGCCGTCGGAAAAATTCCTCCGGAAGGGCCGCTATTTGACGTTTCATTAGCCCCGACCTTAGTGGTCACGACCGATTTGGCTGATCCGGAAGCGATTCGAAAGTGGGAAGATAAGGGTTGCGAAACGGTATTCATGCCTTATGACCCCGAAAGTAAAAACATCGATTTAAAGGCATTATTAAAATATTTGGGAGAGCGAGGAGTTTTTCAGGTTTTGGTCGAGGGGGGAGCGACTCTTTTTACGAATTTAATCAATAAGCGATTGGTCAATCGTCTCATTTTGTATATGGGGGGATGCCTGTTGGGAGCCGAAGGGGTTTCTCTTTTTTCCGATTTAAAATTGGAGCGTATCGATGATGCCATACGGATGCATTTGGTCGATTTGACTCGATTCGGAAAAGATGTTAGACTGGACTACGTTTTTTAGGTGTTTGTACGAAGCCGTCGGCTTCGATAACGGGGGAGAGACATCGCAAAGAAAGGTCTTATTTCGGATTTTCTTTCGTTCTTATAGGCTATGACCGCTTTCGCTTACCGATGGACCCGTTTGTTGGACGTCCCCTTTTGGGCGTTATTCAATATTCTTATTTTTATATTACACAAGGAAATGCACGTCACTCCCTTGCAAATTGCGTGGGTGATTTCCTTAAAACCGACCTCTTCCATTCTGGCAGTCTATTGGTCGTCTCGCGTTCATCAAAAACCGGAAAAACTGGTATCGAATATCGTAACGGCCCGTTTTTTCGCTTTTTTCCCTTTTCTGTGGTTACCCTGGTTTCATCCTTTTTGGTACATCCTTCTTTGTTCGGCCGTTTTTATGTTTTTACAGACGGGGATTATGCCTGCCTGGATGGAGTTATTAAAACAAAATGTTCCCCTAACGAAAAGAGATAAGCTCTTTTCTCGGATGCAGACGGCCGGCTATGTCGGAAGCGGTCTTTTTATGATTATTCTGGGAAAACTTTTGGATCACTATCAGGGATCTTGGACGCTGCTTTTTCAGGCTGCCGCCCTTCTTTCGTTGGTGCCGATCATTTGGCAAAGGAAAATGCTCGTTTCCGACAAAGGAGATCATGCCGGTATTTCTCCGACTCACCCTCTGCTCAAACCCTGGAAAAATGCCTTTTCCGTTTTGGGATCGAATAGGGATTTTGCAAAATTTCAAATCGGTTTTTTTCTTTTGGGGTCCGGCTTGATGATCTTGCAGCCCTCCCTTCCCTTGTTTCTGGAAGAGAGAGTACATCTCAATTATCTCGGTATCGGTATGGCCATTAACTTATGCAAGGGGATCGGTTTCAGTCTGGCTTCTCCTTTTTGGTGTTCCCGTCTGCGTATTCGGGATATTTTTTCCTTAACCGCATCCGTGGCCTTTCTGGCCTTTTTATTTCCCTTTTTTCTTTCTTTGGCCGAGTGGCATGCCTATTGGGTGTACGGGGCTTATTTGCTGTACGGTTTGATGCAATCCGGAAGCGAACTATGTTGGAATATGTCGGGGCCTATTTTTTCCGAGAAAGAGGACAGTTCTCCTTTCAGTAGCGTGAATATTCTTTCGGTCGGAATACGGGGTGTTTTCATTCCCTCTTTAGGGGCTTTGATTCTTTCGGCTTACGGGCCCGTACAAGGCTTTATCGGCAGTGCGGTGTTATTGGCATCGGCCGGCGGGCTACTCCGGCTCTTTTCCTTGCAAAGAAAGGGAAGTTCCTATCGAACTTCTTCGTAATATCTTGTTTTGCGGATGACGAATAAATCTCGAACGGTTATTTTTTCCGTTCTTTGATTCGGAGAATAAGGGATGTGGTTTTCTCCTTTATTACGTTCGTTTTTTCATCTTGATGATTCCTTGGCTCGTCGGATACGGAGCTTTTCCGTCGATAGTCGCAAGACGGAGCCGGGAGGGATGTTTTTTGCATTACCGGGAGAAAAAGTCGACGGGCACGATTATCTTTGCGAAGCCGAAAAAAAGGGAGCCCTTGCGGCAGTCGTGGATCAAAATTATCGGGGAAAGGATCCCTCCCTGCATCTCATACGAGTAGTTTGCGTACAAACGGCCTTGCAGGAACTGGCCCGAAAGGCCGTTGCCTTATGGAATCCTTTTATCATCGGCATTACGGGATCGGTCGGAAAAACGTCGACGAAAGACTTTTTGTCGACATTATTGGAGGGATCCCTTTCTTGTATCGCTAATCCGGGTAATCAAAATTCGCAGTTGGGTTTGCCGCTAACCGTTTTGAACGTTTCGGAAACGAAACCTTATCTTCTCTTGGAAATGGGAATCGATCGTCCGGGAGAATTAGATGCATTGATGCGTATCGCTCCTCCGGATTTTGCCGTTTTAACCATGTTGGCCCATTCTCATATTGCTCGTTTCGAAAGTTTTGAAAGTCTGGCTCGCGAAAAAATGAAAATATTTTCCCGACCCGAAACAAAAATGCGTTTTTATAATCGAGACATGCCTTTTGCTTCCCTAATCGAACAAAATTTCCCCGGAAAGACCATTTCTTATTCGCTGAAAGATCCGGAAGCCGATTATCACGTTCATAAAAGCGGAAGGGAATGCTTGTTGTATAAACGGCAAAAATTTCATTTTCGTTTTGTTTATCCTTTACCGGATGAATCGGGTATCTATAATTTATTGTCGGCCGTTGCCGTGGCCGATCAAATGGGAATATCCGCCGATCTTATCCGAGAGCGAATTCCCGCATTGCGTTTGCCGAAAGGTCGATTGGAACAAACGGAGGTGCGCGGGGTGCATTTTATCAATGATGCCTATAATGCCAATGTCGAATCGGTCGTCAATGCCTTGCGGGTTCTGGGAAATGTGCGGGGAAAGAGAAGAGTGGCCGTTTTATCCGAATTGGTCGAGCAGGGAAAATATTCCTCGGCCAATCATGAAAGGATCGTCCGGGAGGCCTTCCGTCAGGCCGATTGTTTGATCGGTATCGGAGCGGAAATTTCCTGTATGATCTCCTTGGGTAAAAAATACAAAAAGAAATGGGCTTTTTTTCTCTCTTACGACAATATGAAGCACTTCGTAAGAAATTTTGTCCGTAAAGGGGACGTCGTTCTCTTGAAAGGAGCCAACAGATATCACTTAGAGAATCTTATTCATGATTTTACCGTTCATCCGCTTTCTTAATGCTTACATCCACGTCCCTTCCGTT
>CAYGJM010000022.1:0-9513 GCA_964350295.1 uncultured bacterium
ACAAGTCCACACGACTTTTTCCTTACTCATGAGTGAAGAATTTCCTCGGCATTTTCCCGTAAAAAGGCCATGGCTCTTTCGGCAGCGGCCTGTCGCGCATTTTTTTTGGACGATCCGACACCCGAACCCCGCTTCTCCTCTCCGACGAATACCGAAACGGTAAAAGTTTTTTGATGATCGGGTCCTTCTTCTTCCGCTACTTTATAAACGGGAATTTTTTGATACTTTTTCTGGGCATAATCCTGCAGTTCGGCAATCCAATTCTTTTGAGGATCGGAAATAACTTCCCGAAAAACCTCTCCGAACCGACGAAATAAAAAGGTTTTCACCGCCTCCATCCCTCCGTCCAGATAAATAGCCCCCGTGAAAGCTTCGAAAAAATCGGCCCGAATCGAGGTGTTTTCATGAAGTAAAAAACGTTGTTTTTCTCCTTTGCCCATCAAAATATAGCGATCGATATCAAGACTTTCGATATAACGACGACAAGAGGGTGCTTCGACGAGGCGGGCGCGGAAGGATGTAAGTTCCCCCTCCGAACAATCCGGAAAATGCCGATAAAGATACTCTGCCATAATCAACCCGAATACCGCATCTCCCAAAAACTCCAACCTTTCGTTGGACATAAGGGGTTCCTCTCGGTTTTCGTTTACGAAGGAAGCGTGAACGAATGCGGAGATCAATAAATGCTTATCACGAAAACGATATCCCGCTTTCTCTTCGATGTCGGCGATGTCCTTTGCCGATAAAAAAGAATCCGTCATAAGAAATAATTTTTTTCCCTGTTGTCCATAAATCAAGGCAATTTTATACTAATCGCTAATAATTATTAAGATAAAACGTCATGGACCTCGTCCCTTCCGTCGAACAAATCCAATACTTTCAACACAACGGCCGGATTGAATTCGAAGAACTCCTTTCCTCGAAAAACATCGATCTTCTGATCGCTGCTCGAAAAAGGAATCCTCCTTCCGGACCCTTTCCCGGTTCCGATCTCCGAAAGGAGGATGATATAGCGAAAAAAATTATCCATTCAAGGTCTTTTTTTAAAATTGCCGGAACCCTTCTGAATAAGTCTCCTCTTCGTCTGATTTTTACCATGGACGGCCGTTCTTCCTTCTCCCTTCTTACGGTCCTTGACCGGGAACCTCTTTTCCTCAGGCAGCTTCTCTGCGGTCTCTGCCTTTGCCTTCAAAAGCCCTCCCCGGACCCCCACCTCTTTTTTCCGGATCAGCCGGGAAACGGCATCTTCTTCTCCGATATTTCCGCCTTCCTCTCCTCCCCTTTACCCGCTTCGGGACAGTACTTCCTTCTCTTTTACGGAAATGATAAATTCCGTCTTTCCCTCACCTACAACAACCCTCTGCTAAAACATTTCGAAACCATCGGTTACGAAAACGGACAATACCTCACCGGCTTGCACAACCCTTCATACGGAGAGCTTCTGCCGTGAAAGGAATCCTCTATCTGCTCTTCGGATTCCCTTTTTTCCTTTTTTCCTCCGCTTATCATGCGGAAATGCATATTTCGGCAAAGGCCGAAGACACCCTCGATTTTTCCTTGGTGCAAAAACTGCATTTTACAAGCGAAGCCGTTGATTTTCACCCCGCAACGGGAAATCCGAAAAAACTGCGGATTACCCTTCATCATCTGTTTTCCGAGTATCGGCTCGGCGACCGGGAAATCCGGATCGTCGATACGCGAAACACCGACGATCATTCCGTCGAATTTGCCGCCTTGCTTCACTTGATCGAAAAGCCCTTCGATATCGACATCGATCTTTTTGCGGAAGTGATCCGACCGATTCGAGACTTCCGCAACTATGAAAAATCCGTAGACAATCGTCATTCTTTTTTACGGGAAGATTTTCTTTTGACTCTTTGCGATTTACTCCTCCTTCCTTATCGCCTGAAGACCCACCCTTCGGAAATAACTCTGCAAACTTCCTTCCCTTTCGGGATGCGCGAAAAAATACCCGTTCAAAGAAACGGTTCCCTTTTTTCCTTTCAAGAACGAAAAACCTATACGGCGCTCTATCCCTTCTCTTCGACACCCGCCCCGCTGACCCTACAGGGAACGAGCCGCGGCGAAGGCCAAGCCGAAAAAAACGAGTTATTCCGCCTGCACATCCGCCGAGAATACGAAGAAACCGGTACCGACAAAACCTTTTTTGACGAGCCTCTGACATTTACCTCGCTTGTCACGATTGATGAGGACCCCTCCTGATGCCCTCTTTTCCGGATCATTTGCTGAGGGAATGGTTCTCCCGGGAAAAGAGAGACCTCCCCTGGCGTCACACCCGAGATCCCTATAAAATATGGGTTTCCGAAATCATGCTGCAACAAACGCGCGTCGAAACGGTCATCCCCTATTATCACCGCTGGATGAGCCTATTTCCGACGATAGAAACCCTGGCAAAGGCATCGGAAGAAAAAGTATTAAAGGCCTGGGAAGGGTTGGGCTATTATTCAAGAGCCCTGAACCTTCTCCGAAATGCCCGAGAAATCCTTGAAAAACACAATGGCCTTTTTCCATCCGACCGAGAAACAATACTCCGTCTCAAAGGGATAGGCCCTTACACCGCCGGAGCTTTACTCAGCTTTGCCTTCCGTCAAAAAAGCCCTTTGGTCGACGGAAATGTCCAACGCGTATTTGCCCGATTTTTTTCTCTTTCGGAAGATCTATCGATCTCTTCGACAAAAAAATATTTTGAACGACTTGCCGAAGAACTTCTTCCCGACGATGAGCCCTGGATCTTTAATGAAGCCTTAATGGAATTGGGAGCGCTGGTTTGCTTACCTAAAAACCCCTCTTGTTCCGAGTGTCCCTTACAACACGATTGTTCCTCTTCTCTCGCCGGAAAACAACACGAATTTCCGATCAAATCCCAAAAAATAAACTATATCCCGATCCACCGCCTCGTGATGGCCTATCGATGCGGCGACTCTCTTCTCCTGCGCAAAAACACTTCCGGCGTTTTACAACATCTGTATGAGTTTCCCTACGTCGATTTTCCCGATCCCCCTTCGGAAAAAGCAATCCGAGAAAAGATCGATCTTTTCATACGCACCGGGAACCGAACCGTCACCTCTTTTCCCCCTATCCCGCAAAGCTTCACGAAATATCGCTTACGGCTCTATCCCCGGCTGATCACCCTCTCCGAGCCTATTTTTCCGGCCGATCACTTCTCGCTTTCTTTCGAGGAAATGAAAGAAAAGCCTCTCTCCTCCGGTCATAAAAAATTTTTTAACCTACTCTTTATGAACTCTTAAAGAAGAAGTGCCATACTGAGAACACTTTCATAAGCTTAAAAAGGGGTTTTTTTATGAGTATGTCCATCTCGCCCGCCGGCTTTTGCGGCGTATTTTTTGATGTCGAAGGCAGTCGCGTTCGCCAAGAGCTTTTGGAGAAATTCGAAGGCATTCTGTTTTCATTAAAAGCACTCGATCCGAGTTATAATTTTCTCCGACCTACGGCCATCTATCCGGGAGCGGTACTGGATTCATTGATCAAAACACGGGATTTTTTTCGGCAACAATCCGAAACTTCCTTAAATGTTTCCAACGGTCATCTCGTTCGCGGAACCTTGTTGCTTCTCGATCACCTCATTCCTTGCTTTCAAAAGCACTGGTTGAACATGCAATCCGATCCGAGCAACGAAAGCCTCGTCCAATCCTCCGGAAGATACTTTTTAGCCGAATTACGAAAGGCTTTTCTCATAGCGAACGTTTTACGTCCGTTATTTATCGTAGATCCGAGCCTGCAATTGCAACTTCGAGAAATCGGATCTTTGGTCGATCGAATCGATCGGTTCTATTCTTCGACCGAATTTTCCTTCGAAATGCCCTCGCTTGAAAAGGCTTTACAAAACCCCGGCGAATGGGCCCTTCGATCGGATCGCCTGCTTCCGATTCGAGACCTCTTCTCCGATATGTTTTCCGATCCAAAAACGGAAGGCATCCGCTCTCTTCTGAACGAGTGGAGCCGAACGAACGATCTGCTCAAAGCCAAGTTGTCAGCCGGCGTTTTTCAAGGCAGCACGCGAGAAGACTTGGAACAAATCATTCGCAACGGTTTCGAAGCTTTCGAACGATTTGTCGCCTATATCAGCCCGGGCGTTGAAGCCTAAACAATTATCCCGCAAGGGTTCTTTCTTAAGGAGAACCCTTCGGATGTTCATTACGCCGGTGATTCTCTTCGCATTCCCACAGTTTGGCATACTTGATAAAAGTATAATAAGCATAGAAAAAGGCCAATAAAAGCCCCTGCAAGCCGTCGGCAAAACCCCGTCGCAATACGTATCTCTTTACAAAAGCTCCCAAAGGATGGAAAAGCAATTTAAAAACGGAAAAACGACGTCCGTTCCGATACATTCTCCGGGCCATCAAGGAAGAATACCGCTGCATTTTTTCCAAATAATGCTGTATATCCCGAAAGGGAATTTGCTCGATCGGAGCACGCAAATAACCGACCGTTCCCGAAATCGCTACTCCTTCGTGCACCTCGTCATTCTCGTTATACAAAACTTTTTCCTTCCGAAACAGTTGCGGCTGCCGGTAGTCCGGATACCACCCCCCATGGAATAGCTTTCGATGAAAAACGATATTTCTTCTCGGAACGTAATAAACGTCTTTTTTGTATTTCCCGCAAAGCTTCCGGCGTCATGCATTCATCGGTATCCAAGCTGAAAACCCAATCATACCGAGCGTGCTTCAAAGCGAGATTTCGTAAAGAGCCGAAGGTAACGAAAGGATAGCAATAAACGACGGCACCATATTTTTCGGCAATGGCTACCGTCCGATCCCGACTGTCGGAGTCGATGACGATAATTTCATCAGCCCAATCGAGTCCTTCCAGACAACGCGCCATAACGTCTTCATTATTATAAGAAAGAACCAATGCCGAGACTTTTTCCATCACTATTCCTCAGGCAAAATAATTTCTCGTTTTTCCACATGCGAACGAATGCGTCGAACGGCTTGTTTTTTCACCAATTCATGCGCCCCTCTGATACCGCTGAATACAGCCTGTGCATTGGAACACCCGTGACACTTAACGACAACCGATTCCACTCCGATCAAAAAGGCACCCGGATATTCGGCATAGTCCAAATATTTTTCAAGGGCGTCAAAGACTTCTTTTTGCAATTCCTGATTTTTCAGCAAAAAATGCCGCTGAATTCGGTCTAAAATAAACCCGGAAACCCCTTCGCAGGTTTTTAAAAAAATATTTCCGGCAAACCCTTCCGTCACCATAACGTCTACCTTTCCGTAAAAAGCATCCCGACTTTCGATATTTCCCCGAAAGGAAAATCCGGGATTTTTCACGGTTTCATACTTCATGAAATAATCAAAAGCCTGACGAATTTTTTGCGTCCCCTTCCCCGCTTCGACTCCGATATTTAACAAGCCGACGGTCGGTTGATCAATCCCGAACAAAACGTTTTGATAAGCAGCTCCCATCAGGGCGACCTGAAGGAAATGTTCGGGCCGAAAAGCCACGTTCGCACCGACGTCCACAATCGCCATCCGCCCTTTTTCCGTAGGCAAAAGAGCCAAAAGAGCAGGCCTGTCGATACCTTTGAAACGATTGAGGGTAAATGAGGCACAGGCCGTCAAGGCCCCGGTATTCCCGGCGGTAACGAAAGCATCGCAATGTTTTTCCTTTAAAAGGCGTAATCCTACGGCTAAAGAAGAACCTTTTTTTCTCCGGACGGCCCATAAGGGCGATTCATCCATAAAGATTTCTTCTTCGGCCGGCAAGCCGCACAGATAGGGTGCTCTCCGAGAGACCTCTTCCAAAATTCGAGAAGAAGCCACGACGGTAATCTTACACTCTCCTTGCAAAAAAGCGAAAGCTTCCGATACCCCTTCCAATAAGGCCAGAGGCGAGGAATCACTCCCCATTAAATCGACGGCAATATGCAAAAAGACCTCTATTTGGCTTTTTCGGCAATGACTTGTTTACGATCATACACTCCGCAGGAAGCGCAGATTCTATGGGAAAGGGAAGGGGTGCCGCAATTGGCACAGCGACTTAAAGAAAAAGCCTTTTTAGCATGATGGGCCCTGCGCGAATTTTTCTTTTGATTAGAAGTTCGATTACGTGGTACGGCCATGATATTTCTCCTATGATGTTTTTGTTTTTCCGGATAAATAAGAGGTCATTAACGCTCTTTCCGGGCAATTTCCGTTATTGCACTCGACAAATCGGGGAACCGCCAATAAAATTTCTTCTCTCAAAACCTTGCTGAAATCGTAACAGGCCCCTTTCACGTTCTTGAGTTCCTCAACGTGATAAAAATTGCATACCCGAATATCGATGGACGTCTCTCCGTTACAAACGGAACAAGCCATCACGGCCGATGCCTCGGCGTCCAAATGCAAAACCAGCTTCTCTTCGGCCAAATAGGCTTCCCCCGAAAGATGTACGTCGGGTAGAAAATGGAGCTCTTCTTCCGGCAGATCCAAAAAATCGGACGAAACCTCAGCTTCGATCGAGAGAGTTTTTCCGTTTTTACGCAACCGGTCAACATGGATAATAAAATTCGGATCCATTTTACGGCAAAGTTATCAATAAACGGAGCTATTTTAATGAAAAAAAACATTTCCTACTAATAAAAAAAAAACTTTTCCGGAATAAGAAAAAAAAGCCGCGCCCATACCGAAAATTCCCGGGAGCAAACCTTTACATACGGTACGATTTCATGGCCGAATCGGATATATTTAAAAAAAACCTTGAATACCTGGCGAAAAACGATCTCGTTTTAGCAAAGAAAATTTTAAATTTTCAAAAAACGGAAAGGCCCGTAAGCATCGGCTTTTCCGATACGAGCAAAGGAGAGCTCAACCTCCTTTATCGTTCGAAACGACGCTCTTTTTTCTTTCATTCCCCGGAGGGGGCCGTCGAGGAAGCTTTCCGACGGAGCCAAGAAATTCCCGCCGGGAAAAAAATTATTCATATTTTCGGCGTCGGTCTCGGCTATTCTTTTTCAGCTTTACGAAAATGGTTGAAAAGCGACATTAACTATCAATTAATTTTTATCGAACCCATTCTTCAAGTCATTCTCTTTCTGTTACAAACGGAGATCGGAAGCAAACTGATCCGCCATCCGCAGGTACATCTTTATCATGCCAAGTCAAAATATGATCTCATTCGTCTTATGGATTTTTTGGCTTTGGAATTCGCTTTACTGAAAACGGCTACCGCCACCTTACCCGCTTATAAAAAATTATACCCGAATACCTCTCATTTTTTTGAAACGACCATGAAAATGAAACAAGACGGCGTCAGCGCAACGATCGTCGAAGCGGAACACGCTTCCAAGCCGGTTTTCACCAATTTTATTTTAAAACTATTGCATCTCTCCGATTCTTATAATGCCTCCTCTCTGAAATCGACTTTTTCCGGAATGCCCTGTATTATTTGCGGAGCGGGCCCTTCTCTGAAAAAAAACTTCGAAAGACTCAAAAGCCTTCGCTCAAAAGCGCTTATTCTGGCAGGCAGCTCGGCCATTCCCGGATTAACGCAACAGGGACTCTACCCCCATTTAGGAACCTTTTTCGATCCTTATCCAAGGGTATATGATCGCTTTCTGAATAATCAGCACTTCGAAATGCCGATTTTTCATTGCACCCGAACTTTTCATAACGTAACCCGCTATCTCCACGGTCCGAAACTATACCTTCGTTGTCGCAGCAACGGGTTGGTCTCTTACTTGGAAGATCTGATGCAGCTCGAAGGAGACCTTTTAACCCCCCATGTCAGCGTAACCACTTTCAATACGGCCATTGCCGCCTACTTGGGATGCAGTCCGATTATTTATGTCGGGGTCGATTTAGCTTATACGGACAATCAAAGCTATATGAACGGAGTCGTTAAGGATGCCGATTTTACCGAAAAGCAAAATGAGTCCAAAGAAGATTTCGAAGTCAACGAATCCTTATGGTCCAAGGATATCTACGGAGAACCCGTTCTGACCAAGTCGGGATGGATTTTGGAATCCGATACTTTATCTTTGATGCAAAAAGAAAATCCTTCCCTTTCCTTTTTCAATGCTACGGAAGGAGGGCTGGGAATGAAAGGAATCCCCCATCTTACCCTGAAAGAGGTCGAAGAACGATACCTGACCTGCGACTATCCGACGGATGAATGGATTCACGCCTCGATTCTTCCCCGTAAGATTCGGCAAACGAATCGAAAATCAAAGATGTTTCTGAAAGAATTCTCCCGCAGTCTGCGTCGCTGCTCGCAACGCTACGGACGAGTCCTTCGGGAAATGGACCGTTTATTACGACGGAATCAAAAAGGAGAAGACTCGCCTACGGACGAAACGTTTTTTGAAGAGGTTTATCAGGGGATCTCGGAGGAAATGGCTTTCCAATATCTACTGACGGGTGAAAATCAGGCCATAGAAGTTTCCATGCTGAAATTAATGCATTTTCACAGAGCTTTCGAAGAAAGCTCCTTCTTACTCCATCAAAATATCCGTTTGAAATTGTTAAAAACTCGATTCATCGCTTATAAGAAAGTTTCCGATTATTATATCGGAGCCCTAAAACATTTGTTGCACATATACGAAACCGATCCATGGACGTAAAAGAACAATACTCTTTTGAAAATGAAATTCTCCGGATTCGAGATGAAGACCCGGAAGTGGATCTCACCCTTCCCTTTTCGCCTCTTCGCCTGCCCCGAGACGGTTCTTATCCCGGAAAAATTCCGGATTCCTACCGTCTTCAAGTTCTCAAATTCCCTTCCGGGAACATGCGTCAAATGCAATGGGAATCCAAAGGAGCTCTCGACGGCGAATGGAAACTATTTTACGAAGACGGCACCTTGAAGGGTCATGCGTATTATCAACAAAATCTTCTCTTCGGACCCTGTCGTTTTTTTTCCTCTCGAGGTCAACTTCTCAGCGAATCCTGGTATGTCAACGGAAAAAAAAGCGGAAAATCCCGTCACTATCATCTTGACGGGAAGCCCTATTCCGTCGAGCGCTGGATGAACGGAGAACGAGAGGGAAAACAGGAATACTTCTATGAAAACGGTTCCTTGAAATCCCTCCTGCGTTATGAAAAAGGCCTGCAATCCGGAACGACGAAGCTATACTATCCAAATCGGGCCTTGAAAAGGGAAATCGAATTAAAGGACGGGAAAAAAGCGGGAAGAGATCGTCTCTGGAACCCTGCCGGGGTGTTAACCGAAGAAGCCTATTACGAGGGTCACATACGACATAAGACCTATCGCAAATGGAGCCCCGAAGGACAATTGGTTCTTGAATATCGTTATATTCTCCCCCCGAAACTCTTTGACTATGAAACACGAGACGAAAGCGGCCTTTTGCGAGAAACGGGAACCTACCGTCCGGAAGATAGCTCCTATGAACGGACTTATTACGACGCGAAAGGACCGATTCGTTCTCAAAAAGGGCGGTGGACCGGTGAAGAATTGGTATTCGATTGACAAACGTCCTTTGCTCTTACGATAGGTCGCTTTCCCTCTTCAAAAAAAAAT
>CAYGJM010000022.1:9523-18216 GCA_964350295.1 uncultured bacterium
CCCTCTATTGCCTCTTTTCTTCTTCTTTCTTCTCGGCAACGTTCTTTTCTTCCCGATGATAAAAAAAGAGGCCCCGAGATCCTCTTCGACCCTTCGGAACACACCCTACGTTTGATGATATACGGAATCGGCATCGGTTCTTATCGAAAAAAACTCGAAAATTGGCTGGCCTCCGATTCTCGGAAAAAAGTATTGTTCATCGAAGATGAACTCTTTTCGTTCGACGCTTTTTTAAAATCCCCGAATGCCGAATCTCTCCTTTCTCACCCTCGCGTCGAATTTCTGTATGCCGAAAATGGGATTTTTTCGAATAAGGATCGACTCCGCCTCCAAACCTTTACGGCCTATCCTTTTGAAATACTCTCGTTGACCCCCTATCGAAAGCGCAAACCGGAAGCCTTTCACCTCCTCCGGGAAACGATCATACATCTTCATATCGAACAAAATGTTTTTTTATCGGAATACGCCAATGCCGCTCCGTCGGTTCATGAAAATATTCTTCGCAATATAACCGCCGCGAAAAACACCCTCTCCGGATATTTTCTGAAAGACGCCTTTCAAGATCTCCCGGCAATCATCTGCGGAGCCGGTCCGTCTCTCAACGAAATGGCTCCCTTCTTACGCAGCCACCGCGAAAAAGCCCTTATTTTTGCCGGCGGTCGGGCCTTAAGCGTACTGAGCGATCTCGGCATCGAACCTCATATGGCCCTCGGTGTCGATCCCTTTCCCGAACATGCGGAAACCCTGGCCTGCAATAATTATTTCGAAATTCCGTTTCTCTACCGTTTACGCACCTTTCACGAAGCTCTATCCCTTATGCACGGTCCGCACATCCATATGAACGGGGGCGTCGGCTATCCTCTGATTTCTTTTTTGGAAAAAAAACTCGATTGGCATCACCCTTCCTTACAAGAAGGATGCAACGTCGTTAATTTTACTTTGGAAGTGGCTAAAATGGCCGGTTGCCGACCGCTTATTTTGGTCGGCTGCGACCTAGCCTACCGGAATAACCGGGCTTATTCTCCTTCCATTCCCGACACTCTTCCCCTTCCGAAAATCGATAAAAACACACCGGAAAACTTCACGCTCAATCGATTATATCGGGGGGAGGGAAAAGGAAATCGATCTCTATACACATTATGGAAATGGATGGAAGAAGCCGACTGGATCGGGACCTTTGCCGAGGAAAATCCCGACCTTTGTCTACTGAACGCGAGTCCTTACGGGCTACGCATCCCGAACGTTCCGTTTCTTTCCGCATCGGAAGTCGCTCGCTCGCATTTGCAACGTTCGTTCAACCCGGGTGACCGGGTGCGACAAGCCGTTGCTTCCCTGCCTCTTCTCTCCGTCGACGATGTCATGCTTCATCATACCCTGACCGATCTGAAAGAAAGCCTCGAGCGGTGTCGACAAATCCTTCGGGAGGAGGAGCTTCCTCTTCCCGAAGAGGAAGCGGCCTTTCACTATCTTCTTGATCCGATCGCCTTGCTATTCGACCGGATTGAAGGGGAAAACCCTTCTGCGGAAATCCGACAACAAAAGCGCGTTCTTTTAACGACGATGATCGAAAAATATCAACGGGTTTTTTCCGACTTTTGAAGAGACCAACGTCTTTCCGAAGCGGCATTTCTTCGATAGTCCTCCCGAAGAAGCCGACCGGCTCCCGACAGCATTAAGTTCTCTCGAGCCTCCGGATCTTCTTCGGAAATCCCCTTCAAAAGCAGCAAAGCGATGCGCCGAAAAAGGGTAGAAGAAACGGATCGGGGATCAATCAGGCTTACGGGCATCATTTTTTCGACGGAAGCGGCAATCTCCTCGCTAAAAAACAAATATCCGGGATGAAGCAGTTCAATCGAGAGCTGCTTTCGACAAATATTTTTCAATCGAACGGCCGCCCGTACCTGATGTATTTTACGGATCTGATTAAAAATCATAAACACCCCCAAGCGACGGAGGAGGCCTTCCAAGTGATCGGCTTCCCAGGGATCAACGGTCTTTATTTTTTCGGCCAAAGAAGAAACCTTCATCTCCGGGGAATATTTAAACTCTCGCAGCGCCTCGCTTAATTCCGGATCGTGTCGATACTGGCGGGCTAAAGTTCGATATACCACGTTCTTTAAAAATTCGAAGGTATTCATCAAAGCCGTCGGTTCCGGTGTCGTTACCAATATCTTCACGTCCGCAACGGAAAAAAAATCAACGGTATCCGGGGAGCTTCCCGCTCCCAAATCGAACAGCAAAATATCCACGGGCAACTTTTTCATTTCTTCGATCAAGCGAATTTTTTCCGCATAATCGAGAGAAGCCTGTTCGGGAATAAAACCGTTTGCGGGCAACAAGTAAAGGTTTTTCAACCGGGTCGGCCGCAGAAAGGAAGCCGCCGGTTTCTTTCTTTCGGAAAAAAAATCTTCCGTTGAACGATAGGGAGCCGAATACCCGAACATCGTGTGAAGATTGGCTGCCCCCAGATCCAAATCGACTATGGCTACCTTCACGTTTTCCGTGGCCAACTGTACGGCCAAATTCGAGCAAACGATCGACTTCCCGACACCTCCTTTTGCTCCCCCGACGGCCATCATGACCGGAACTTTTAACGACATGTTCCCGCACCCTCATTTTCCCTCTCTTTATCCTATATCCGAGATATAAGTTCAAGAAACTTGATTGCGCTTAAAAAGCTTCCTTGAGTATATGTGGATTTTACATTTTTATTTTTCCGAAGGAGTCTTTTTACATGCGAAGCATTGCCATCGTTAATCAAAAGGGCGGAACGGGGAAAACGACGACGGCCGTTAATCTTTCGGCAGCCCTTGCAAAACAAAAGAAGAATGTTCTTCTTGTCGATATGGATCCGCAGGCCTCCTGCTCTTTTTGGTACGGATTCAAAAAACAAGGTCAAGCTTTGGTCGATCTCTTTCTTCAGGAAAAGTCTCTTTCGGAAATCATTCAACCGACCGTTTATGAACACCTTTCGATCATTCCGGCTTCTCCCGTACTCGTAAAGGTGGAAAAAAGCCTTTCCTCGGAAGTCGGAGCGGAATTAATTCTTCGGGAAAAAATCGGAGAACTGCAGAGAACTTTCGATTACCTAATCTTCGATTGTCCGCCCAATTTAGGCATTCTTTCTCTCAATGCATTGACGGCTGCCGACGAGGTATTGATTCCCGTCGAAACGCGCGTTATGGCCCTGCACGGCCTCGTACAATTGCTGAATACCGTTACGATCGTACGGACGAGACTTAATCCGAATCTCAAAATCTGCGGGATTCTTCCCTGTCGATGCGACTTTCGCAATAACCATTCCAAAGAAGTCATCTCTCAACTGAAATCCCGATTCCCCAAGGAAATCTTTCGTTCGTTCATTCGGGAAAACATCCGCCTTTCCGAAGCGGCCCTCCACCTTAAGCCGATCACGATCCACGATCCCGCAAGCAACGGGGCCGAAGATTACGAGCGTCTGGCCGAAGAAATCCTTGCCCGGGAAAGTCAAGCATTGATCTCCTCCTAAAAAAATCTTCTATGTTTATATCCCCCTTTCCGGTTATAATCTCGTCTCTTTCATCGCCGATGTGGTGGAATGGTAGACACGGTAGACTCAAAATCTACTCCTAGCAATAGGGTCCCGGTTCGAGTCCGGTCATCGGCACTTTTTCTTATGTGAACTACTTGCGGCTCAAGTGACGAGCTTCCGAGTCAAGCAGTAATAGCTTTTCTTTCTTTCGAAGACTTATCTACGGCTCCACGTCCACTGTCTAAAATTAATAAATCTGAAAATCTACAAACCGGCATGCCGCCCCCTTGCATAACCCGAGTCGTTATTTTCTTACCGTTGACCGAGCCGAATCGATAACGGCTTTCCGGCATTCCAAAACAATCTCCCTGACAAGACAGTTCGGTGCCAACGACAATAAATACTCTACCGTCACGGCAATATCTTCGGGAGCAATCATATCCGCGACCGGCAGGGAAGAGTGGGCAAAGGCCATATCGGTAGCCACCCAACCGGGACAAATGGACGTAACGCTGATTCCGAAGGAAGCCAATTCCGATAAAAGAGATTCACCGAAACCGACGATGCCGAATTTGGAAGCGCTATATCCTCCCAAGGGGGCCACTCCCGTCTTTCCGGCACGAGAGGCAATATTCATAATATAACCGCTTTTTTGCTGTTTCATATAGGGAATAACGGCACGTATCATGTAAAAAGAACCGAGTAGATTCGTTTTCAACATGTTTTCAAAGTCTTCTTTCGCAAGATCATGCGTACCGGGGATCAGGATGCCGGCCCCGTTAACCAAAACATCCACCCTCTTCGTTTGCTCGCCGATCTTGTTTATGACCTGCTCGACTGCATCGGCATCGCCGACATCCGTTTGATACGAGACGGGAGGAATGACGGCCTTCATGCGAGAGGCACTTTTTTCTAAGGCATCCCGATGTCGGGACAATAAAAAAAGATGATATCCCAAACGACCCAAGGTACAAGCAATATGAAAACCGATTCCCCGATCGGCTCCGGTAATAACCGCAACTTTCATTTTTTCCCTATTGTAATCCGAACGTATATCAAGAAACGGAAAATCAGACAATCCGCAAAAATATTTCTCCGAAAAGAAAGTTGTATTTTTTGCATCGGGTTGTTAGACTGTCCCCCCAAAATATATAAAAATATATAGACTATATGTCTTTTATCGACCGAAGCCCGTTAACAAGCTCCTCCTTATTTCCCGAAAGCCGGCCTAACCCTTTTTCTACTCCGCCGCTTCCTCTTTCTCCTTTTTTCGAAGGACGAGATATGGCCCCCGGTAATTCTCTCGTTTTTACTTCTCCCCCGAAAGTCGTTCCGCCCGTATTATCCGGGCTCCATAACGGAAACCCTCTTCGGATGGGAGAACTAGCCGTCATCGATCCTGCCGGATATATAAAGTCCTTAACATATTTTCCGGACAAGTTGCACGACGTCATTAAAGACATACAAAAGGTTCTTGTGAACGGGAACTATTTTCGAGACACTAAGGACAACGTAAAAATAAACTACTTCTATCCCGACTTCTTGCCGAAAAATAATGACATAGCACCCAATCAAGTAGTACGGCAAAGGTATAACAATACCCTTCTGGCCACGCTTCTCCTAAAAAATAAATCTACCGGACAGGATGAAAGTTGCGTTATCTTTTCCGACGGACATTTGAAAGAACTCCTTTCCCCCGGACAACTCATCCGGGACGAAAAGAATAAGGAAGGTGATCCCGAATTATCGGAAATCATTCTCCACGTAAAGGATCACAAATTTGGTCCCCTGCCAACTCCTAAACATTTTTTTATAAAACCCATTCCCTCCTCACACCCCTTACAAAGTGTGTTTTTTCACGGGAAAAATCCGCTCATTTCTCGAAAAGAAGGTATTTTCCTTTCAAAAAGACCCCGCATATCGGAAGCCCCCCCCTTGCAAGAATTATCCGAATACGATAAGGACTATCCCCTCTTCCATTCTTTTTTAACGTTACCGAATTATCGTCCTACCCAAGAATTATCTCGCTTCCCTCCCGAATTGCTTATAAACATAAAAAAGTGCAACCATTTAATACCGAAAACTCTGAATTATTATTCTCTGGATGCCCCCCTGAATAAATCTCCTAAAAACACAAAAAGAGAAAATACCGTACTAGCCGTGCTAAGCGTCAATAATCAATCACAATACGTGGTTTTTTCCTCCTCCGGCCTCCGCGATGTTTTCCCCCTCGGTCAAAAGGTATTTTTGCTCGATCCCCCCTCTGACGAGAAAGTACGAGCCATCACTTTTTATGCCCGAAAAACTATTGCCTCTTCTGCTGCAAAAAAGACCTTGTATGTAAGTATTTCCTCGAAAATCCCTCTGTCCGAAGAGACTTTTCTCAAACCCGGAAACAAGCAATCGTCGTTTCCTTTGCTTCCCGACGACCCGGCAATTTCAAAGGCAGCCTCCATTCTCTTACAGCTGAAGAATAGTCGAGCCGAAAAATTTTCCCCTTAAACGGGATTGTGTTTTTTGCTTCAAGATATTAAAATATAACTCCTAAAAAATAGAGATTGATGCCATGTCTTTTGAACTTCCGAGTCCATTAACGAATTCTCCTTTTTATACTCCTCCTGAAAATGCTTTTTTAGAAAAAGCACCTCTTTCCGCTAACCCTATCAAACAATCAGCGAACAAAATAAATTCTTTACAATCCTCTTCCGATGACTACTCCGTCCGCCTAAAAAGACCCCGTATGGAAGAAAAATCGCTTTCCTCTTTGCCGCAAGAAATCAGCAACCCCGTTCTCAAAAGCTTCCCCCTATATGAAGCTAATCCGCTTATAAATTCCTTTCAAACATGGGATAGTCAACAATTAAATCTCAATAAATTGACACATTATCCCAAGGAATTAACTTCTGACCTAAAAAACGCCCACAAGAACTACGGTGTAAAAAAATTAGACTATTACTATCCCTCTGAGGGGAATTATTCGGGTGTCAATTCCTCTGCAATTAAAACTAAAAAAATGCAAGCCACCTTATTCGCTCTGGTGACCATTGAAAACGACCGGCAATATGTTATCTTCTCCCACCCTGAACTGCGCACTTCCCTCCCTCCCTATTGCCTTGTAGAAAGAGCTACCGGTTCGCAATTGCAAAAAGTTTCCTTTTATTGCCAAAGCCGCAAGAATGACTCGGCTACCCTGCATACGCTCTATATAGATCCCAATAGATCTATTGATCTATCCGTATCGAGCTTCGAAAAGCCTTCCGATGAAATGGATGTTAAAACGGCCGCCTCCCTTCTCATGCAACTCAAAAACACCCGGGAAAGCTCTCTTTAAAAGCGTCATTGCATTTTTTCTTCACCTTCTGCCCTCCGTCCCGATGAGCGGTATACATTGACTTTTACGGCATGCTTTTATTATGATTTTTTGAAAAAAAAAGCGACAGGGGTGCCCTTCGGGGCTGAAAAGGCTATTGACCTAACCCTCAATACTTGATCCGGATCATACCGGCGTAAGGAGTCCGCATGCATTCCTCTAAAAAATATGGCTTCGCCGTTTTAATCGGAAATCTCCTCGAACATTACGGGAAAGTGTTATACGGTTTATTGGCCCCTTTCATGGCCCCTTTCTTTTTCCCTTCTTTTCAACCGATCACTGCCCTGCTCCTTGCCTATCTTCCGGTCGGGCTCCTTTCTCGTCCGTTAGGCGCTCTTTTTTTCGGGAGAATGGCCGACCGTTACGGAGAGAAGAAAGTCCTTTCGATTTCTTTATCCGGAACCTCCCTATGCATGATCGGCATCGCTTTTCTGCCGGATTTCCATACGATAGGTCTATTCGCTCCGTTGCTCCTTCATCTTTTCCGAGGATTGATTCTTTTTTTCTGTGCCGGAGAAGGAACGGCCGCTCCGCTAATGCTTTTGGACTCTCTACCGGAAGAGAAAAAAAAACTTATAAGTTCCTTGTATGAAATGAGTTCCATTGCCGGAATGATTTTGGCTTCTGCCTTTCTCTCGCTTCTTCTCGCTTTCCGATGTCCGGAAAATACGTGGCGCCTTCTTTTTTTGATCGGAGCCCTTCCCGGATGGGTCGGATGTTTTCTCCGCCGTCGTTTGTCGGATGAAAAAAAATCGGCTCCCGCAAATGGGATCCCTCCTATTTCCTTCCCGAAAGCCCTCCTCCCTTTTACGGCTATTTTTCTCGTGACGGGCTTTTCCTGTGCCAATTATAATATCATGTTCACAATGTTGACGGGATATCTGCCGCTGATAACCCCCTCCTCTCCCTTATCTTTGTCTCTCTGGCATACGGTCATGTCCTTATCGGATTTTTGTCTGCTGCCCTTTTTTGCCTTCCTGGCTCGTAAAAAATCCCCGAAAAATATTCTTATTCCCCCCCTATTCTTTTCGATCCTTCTGACCCCCTTTCTTTTTTATGTCTTGGATAACAAAATGCCCTACATGATTCTTCTCTGCCGCTCTCTCTTTATTTTGATCGGAATCGCCGTTGCCGCCTCCTACCAATTCTGGATCGTATCGATAGTCCCCTTAGGAAAACACCGTTTTTATATCATTGCCCTTGCGAAGGCCCTCGGGTCGCAATGGCTCGGCAGCCCGGCGATATCCGGATCTTTGTGGGCCATTCAACAAACCGGTCACAACGGAGCTCCGGCCATTTATTCGGCTCTTATTGCTGCGGCTGCATTAGGCTCTCTTTTTCTTTTGCGCACTTCCGAATCTCCTGCAAAAACTTCTTTGTAAATTTCATTCTTTCCGGTATCGGTACGAAGTATTTTGATTCATCGAAAGAGGAGGCTTGATGTACAAAGAATTCAAGGAACTATTTATTGCCGAATTAAAGAGGGCTTATGAAGGAGAACAAACCTTCGTGAAAGGTCTCTCCTTATTGGCAAAGGCAGCTTATACGAAAGAATTAAAAAGCGCCGTCGAAGTCCATCTTCAGGAAACGAAAGAACAAATCCGAAGGCTGAAGAAAATATTCGCGGCCCTACACGTCAAACAAATAAAGGGGCGTTGCGACGTAGCTAAAGGGCTGGTAAAAAAAGCCCTGAGACCCATCGACCTCTATCCCTCTTCCCGTCTTCGGGATGCAGCCCTCATCGGCGGTTTGCGAGCTATCGAGCATTATGAGATTGCTTCCTACGGCACGCTGAAAGCCTTTGCGGAATCC
>CAYGJM010000022.1:18226-18577 GCA_964350295.1 uncultured bacterium
AAATGGCTTTTCAATTGGAAAAAAGCGTCGCGGAAGATGCTCGGACCGATCGATTGCTCGAAAAAATTGCCGAAGGGAGTCTCTTTTCACCCGGAATTAATCGGGAAGCCGTAAAGGGATCTCTTCCGGACAAGAAAAAAAAGTCTGCCTCCGCTATAAGAAAAAAACGTTCTCCGACACGTCGCTCTCTTTGATAAATATTCATCCTGCCCCCCTTCTTTTCGAAGGGGGACAACTTCCCTTCTACTAAAAATAATTTACTTTCGGATAGAATAAAGCTTTGTCGAGACGCGCGATGGATAAAATTACCGGTTCCGTAGAACGCATTACATTCCATAATCCGGAAAACGG
>CAYGJM010000023.1:0-18085 GCA_964350295.1 uncultured bacterium
GAAAGCGGCACCATCGAACGGGAGATCTCGGTGATCGCACCGGAAACCGTGGGGCGCCAGCTGATGATGGTGGTGGAGGTCACGCTCGAGCGCGAACACCCCAACATCATGTCGGAATTCAAGCGCTCGATGAAGGCCACGCCGGAAGTGATGCAGTGCTACTACGTCACCGGCGAAGTCGACTTCATCCTCATCCTCACCGCCCGCGACATGCAGCACTACGAGAGTTTCACGCAGCAGTTCTTCTTCGACAATCCGAACATCCGCCGGTTTCACACCATGGTCGTGATGGACCGCGTCAAGCACGGTCTGGCGGTACCGATCGAGACCGGCGATAGCCGGCCCGCCCACACACCGAGATCAGCTACGGCCTGACGGGGACCACACGCGTCGTCACAGACCCGTAGCGAAACTGTCGCGCAGCGGTCATCCAACTCTGTTTTCTGTTGCCTCTTTCGAGGAGGCGACATGCCAGCGACGAACACCGCCACGACGGACAGCGTGGCCGTTTTCCGGACTCCGCTGCGGAGAAAGGCAGGCACGAAACTGCCTTACCTGCTGCTCCTGCCCGCCCTCTTCTTCCTCACCCCGTTCACCTACTGGCCGCTGGCTGACGGCTATGACGATCGGAAAACTAATCAGCCAAGTAACGACGCCCATTCCGAAATGTCCCGCATTTTTTCGAAATCCTTGATAAGATCCGTCTCCCCATACCGTTTTTCGAACATCCGAAGAGAGAAAAGATAAATAAAAAAAAAGAAAAAAAACCACCAAAGTAATTTCAAAAATATGGATCCAAGAATTTACCGCCCCTCGAAAAACCCATAGACTCTCTTTCCGTTCGTCGGATAAGAAGAAGGAGATGAAACGCAAAAGAAAGGGAAATAAGAAAAAAACGGACAAATAAAGAGCAAAAGCCATTATGAGAGATCGAAGAGGAAGGCGGATTTTTTTCGGATCCGGAGGAGACCATTTAAAATAACCGCGATACCAGGCCATAAAACAAGCGAGCAAGCCCAGAAAAAGAGCAAAAAGAAAAAGGGTAAGATGTCCCTCTATAATCGTACGAACGGAAAGGTCCATGAATCGTTATTTTGCAATCAAAACGTAATTTTCGATCTGCGCGGCCAAAGCTTTTTCCAAAGCGGCGTGAGCTCGACCGTAAGGGCCGGCGTAAAAAGCGTCCGAACCCCACGTCACCCTTTCGAATCCGTCCCCGGCCAAATCTTTGGGAATGACGTGACTGCTTTGAATGACCTCCCGGAGAATGGCCTTGGGAGAATCTCCCCTTAAGTCATAAACATGCACGCGCATCTTCATGGTCAGAACGGAAGGAAAGCTGCCCTTCATTTCGGAAGCGGAGCGAACCTGCATATCGTGATAGGGTGCCTCCCCGTGCTCGAGAAGCTCCAAAAAAACCACGAATTCACTCTGATCCTTAAATTCTTTAAAGTCAACACCGGTCAATTGAACAACATCTTGTTTTTCCAACTTACTCCGAAATTCCCCCGAAAGGCGCAGGGGCTTCAAATAAAGTTCCGCATGACTTAAAAAACGTTTTTGTATTTCGGCAGTTAACTCCTGAGATAGATCCCAGGAAAAATAATTTTTCGTTTTCAAAATAACGGGAACGAAAGCTACGACGGGTTTCTGCTTTCCGTTTTCGTGATACCTGAAGGCTTGTATTTGCGTTGCTTGCCGAGAGCACCCCGCCACGCAAAGCGAAAGCAAACCGATCAAAATCTTTTGTACGGGCCGACGAAAATAAAAAGGCTTCACGAAAAAATCCCCCTCTTAATGAATGTTTGTCACGATAACAAAGTTTTTTGTTTCTGTGCCAGAAATTTTCGCAATAAATTATTTCGGAGAAGCTTCCAGGATATGAACGAAAGAAGAAAGAGGAACGAGACAAAATTTAGGACATCCTCGAGGAAGCAAACAAGATCCTCCCTGAACGAGTATTTCGGTTCGTCCTTCATACTCCAGACGAAAGCTTCCTTCGACGACGAACCAACTTTTACAATGAGAAGGAGAATTAAATTCCCTTTCCTCGGTCAAACGATATTCTTTCAAAGAAAAATAAGGGGTTTCGATCAGTCCGTTCTCTTCGGTATTTTCCGATCGTTGCGGAAGAAAAAAACCGGGCGGATGAAAAGGCTCCTTATGCAAGACGCGAAGAGCCCGTTCGATATGAAGCTCTCGTTTATTTCCGGAAGAATCGACCCGGTTCCAATCATATAACCTATACGTCGTATCGGAATTTTGCTGTACCTCGTAAAGGAGACATCCGGCTCCTATCGAATGGACGACTCCCGAAGGAACATAAAAAACATCCCCCTTTTGCACCTCGATCCGATTCATATATTTTTCCGGAAATCCCCCGGCAATAGACTCGCGAATCATCCGTTCGGATACGGCATGGCGGAATCCCAGATAAATAAAGCTTCCCGGAAGAGCATCCAAAACATACCAGGCTTCGTTTTTGGGTTCTCCCTCGCCCTTTTCCCCGGGGTGCACCTGAACGCTTAAAGGAAGTGCCGCATCGATGATTTTAATTAAAAAGGGCAGAGAATCCGAACGATCAAAATCATCCGGGCGTTTCCGAAGAAGCTCTTTTAAGGAATACCCCTTATAGGCCCCGTTCCGAATGAAGCACATCCCCTCTTCCCGATCGGAACACTCCCAGGATTCGGCACAATTCGGCAGGGCTTCCTCGCGCCGAAAATAATTTGAGATGCGGGAACCTCCCCACAAATGCTGCCTATGAGCCGGCTTCAAAATAAACGGATAAGACACGAACGCCCACAATAAAACATTGACCTAAATGAGGGTAAAGCATCATGAAAATAAATGACACGAAAAAAACGGCTTATGGGTTATTTAGCAGGGATCGTATCTTCCTCTTATTCCGGCTCTTCCGCAACGGTAAGAAAAATGCTCAAAGTCATGAGTCTTTCTTCCTCACCCGAAGAGCCCCTTCTTTTCCGAGATAATCATTTCGTTTTCGGAAATATCGATCAAACCATCGAAACCTCCGAAAATAAAATCTGTTCGATTACCTTCGACGGACATATCTATAATATCGAAGAAATTAAGGAAGAGCTTTTAAAAACGGGTCAAATCATCAAAAAAGAAACACCCCATGCCATCCTTCTATCGGCTTATCAAACCTGGGGAAAAAAACTATTTTCAAGATTAAACGGCTCTTTCATTCTCTTGATTTACGATAAAAATGAAAAAAAGCTTCTTCTCGTCAGGGATCCCTTGGGAGGACAAAGAGTCTTTTGGGGTAAATTCGGGAACACCTTTTTATTTTCCGGCCAATTAAAAGGGATGATCTCCTCCGGAATCGTCCCTCAAAATCCGGAATTGGCCCCTCTGGCTTCTTACTTTTTTCTGGGCTATCTTCCTCAAGATAAAACCCCCGTTCAGGGGGTCAATCGCCTTCCTCCGGGGTATTACCTGGAAATCAACGAAAAACAACGCCTTTCCTTAAATCCCTACCGAACCGTTCAAAATTCAACGCCCGATAACGAATGTGATTCTCCGGAAAAAATTTCCGAAACACTGGATACCCTTCTTCGCTCGGCCACCCTTTCCCGCCTACCCCGAGGGCAGGCTCCCGGACTTTTATTTGAACCGAGCATCGGTTCTACGGCCACGGCTCACTACGTGAAGGAACTCTCCGCAATCCCCCCCCTGGGGTTCTTTGCCGACTTTGATCGAGGCGATAACGGGAAGCTCTCTCTACCGGCTGAAAAAATGAATATTCCTCTATACGAAGAAAGATTTTCTCCGGAAGAAATGCTGAACGATTTACCGGAAATCATCTGGCATCTCGATGAACCCGTTTCCGACCCGGGCATCCTGAAAATATGGAATTTGGGAAAACGGATTAAATCGAAAACTTCCTTTCTTTTTTCGGGATTAGGGGCCGAAGAACTTCTCTCTTCCTCTCTGAAGGAACCGGGTGTGTTCTATGAACCGGTATTTTTATGGCTTCTTTATCTTTCCAAACCGTTTTTAATACGAAAGCTCCTCCCCTTCTTCTATAAAATCGGTAAAAGACAGACCCTTCGGGCTCTTCGCTTTCTCCAAAAAGATTTTTGGAGTTTAGAGTACTTTAAAGAACAGTCTCTTTTTCAACGCTCCGAATTTAGAGCGATCTCTCCCTCTCTTTCGAAACTCATGGATACCGATCTGCTCCTGCAACAATCGCATGAATATTTAAAGTTGATTCTTTTTAAGGAAAGCTCTCCCCGAAATTTTATTTTTTTCGATACCGAGACCTGTCTTTCCAATTCGGTTTTAATTCGTACCGAACATTTGCTGAAAGCACAGGGGATACAATTGCTCTGTCCTTTTTTAGACGGAAAAGTTTTTGAATACATATTAACGCTCCCGGAAAGACGAAGAGCTTCCTATACGACGCCCGCTCTTCCCGTTTACGAGCAACTATCCCGCTTCTATTCCGATGCCTATCTCCGCTTTAATCACCGGAAAAAAACGGCCTCCTTTCCTAAAGACCGGATAAATCAAAAAGAAATTCGAGAAATCTTCAGTCTTCTTTCCGGAGGAGTTTTGGCCGAATCCGGTATTATTTCCCGAGACCGGATTTCGTCCGATTTACGGAAAAAAGAGATCTCTCCGAGAAAATTTGAACAACTGTGGGCGATTTTGAGCCTCGAAATTTGGTTTCAATTATTTATCAACAGAAAACTGGATCGACCTCCGAAAAATCTTTCCCTCAAAGAATTTTTATCGGAATATCAATTATAGAAATATTTTTCATGGAAAAAATATTTCTTTTTCGAGTAGAATGGTCTCTTAAACCGGGGACCTTTCGAAATGAACGAGATCCGAACCGGGTCAGGACCGGAAGGTAGCAGCCCTAAGGAACGTCGTTGATGTCTTAAGCCATCTCCGGTTTTTTTCTTTCCGAAAATTCCGTTATGTTTTTTTTGTGTTTTTGAATGCTCTCTTCCAATTTATGGAACGGGTTTTGGCCCTTTTCCGCCATTTCAAGTATTTTTTGAAATAAAACATCGCCGGCATCTCCTTCCTCGAAAGAAAAAGAATATCCGCTTGCTTGTGCAGCCTCCTTGAGCTTCACGATTTTAACGAGTTGCGGGGAGGAATGGGCCAAAGAATCCAAAATCCCTTCTTTTTTTTCTTTTTTTTCCGCGGCCTTTATGGCCGGCCATTTTTCCTTAATTTCTTCAAAGGTCCAAGGCCTTTCACCGGAAAATACGTAGGAATGACGTCTCCGACATTTCTCCACGACTTTGGAAATCACCGTATTCGGATCCAACGGGTACTCACGCGTCGCTAAAATCATACCGTAGCAAGCATTAAAAATAAGATCTCCCAACTCTTCTTCTACTTGGGAGAGATCCCCCTTCTCATGGGCATCAAGAGTTTCATAGGCCTCTTCGATCAAATAATAAAGAATGGATTTTAAATCCAAGCGGCGACTCCAAGCACACCCGGAAGGACCCAAAAGAACTTCTATCGTTTCGAAAATTTTTCTCGTATCCATATGAAATTATTTCCTTTAGAGAGAAGGATAACCTATTTTAAAAAAATAAAAAACCCCTAATTCGACGAAAATAATGTGAAAAAGGGGTTTGAAAAAGACAGTCTACGACTGCCGCTTATTTCTCTTACAGCAAGGATTGTTTTGCTGCTGATGATGATGCGGCTTACATTTCGGGGCACATTTTGATTTGCCCGAAGAATTGCAGGAATTAGGATTATTCATACAACCCGTGACTCCGAAAGCCAAAGCACCGGTCGCTACGATTACGGCTAGTTTTTTCATTTTTATTCTCCTTAACGTTAAGAATATATATATCAACACCTCCGAAAAAATCAGAGCTGTATCTAATTGATAGATCTAAAATTAAAATATTTTTTTTTCAAGCCTTTTTCTTCATCTTCTTCATTCCATTTGAGTTGACCCCTTATTCCGGTCGTTATACAATGCTTCCGATCTTCGCGGGAGAGATATCGTGAAACGGAAAACGAGCTGGCAAAACGTCGGGAAATGGTACCATGATCTGGTCGGACGAGAGGGAAGTTATTACCACAGAGAGGTGATCCTTCCCGCCCTCCTTCCTCTCCTGGCATTACGTCCCGGAGATTCTCTCCTGGATGTTGGCTGCGGTCAGGGAATCCTCTCTCGGCACCTACCGGAAGAGATGGAGTACCTGGGGATAGATGCCTCCCCCTCTCTGATTGCCGAAGCGAATCGCATGTCCTCTCGCCGGAAGCATCTCTTTCGGGTTGCCGATGCGGAGAAGCCGTTCTCCGCCGAAAGAAAATATTCCCGGGCAACCGTCATCCTGGCTTTGCAAAACATGGCCCGACCGGAAAACGTTCTCAAAAATATAGCGGATTGCCTTTTACCGGAAGGGCAGCTCCTTTTGGTCTTAAATCACCCCTGTTTCCGGATGCTGAAACATTCGTCCTGGGGAACGGATAAAAATGTTCAATACCGTCGATTGGATCGTTACTTAACCCCCTACCGGACCGAGGTTCGGTCCAAACCGTCCGAAGGAGCCGAATCACCGACGACTCTTTCTTTTCACCACTCCCTTTCCTCTCTTTCCCGCTTGCTTCGGGATGCCGGCTTTTCAATCACGCTGATGGAAGAGCTCTGCTCGAATAAAAAAAGCTACGGAAAGGCTGCCCGGGCCGAAAACTTTGCTCGAAAAGAGTTCCCTCTTTTTTTGATTCTGCAATGTTGCAAAAATAAATAGCAAAAAAAGCAATCTTCCTTTTATCGTAGCCCGAAACGAACAAGGCTTTTCGTGGAAAAATCTCCCTTCTTTCTCTTCTATCAGAAATATATGATTTTTATAGGGATTGCCGGCCAGTCGATGTTTTTTATTCAGGGAATCAAAATCTTTTATACGAAATCGGCCGGAGACGTTTCCCTGGTCGGATTTTTAATGGGACTGATTGCCGTAAGCAGTTGGCTCGGATACGGAGTGATGATTAAAGACAAGGTCTTAATTATTGCCAATATCTTTGCCGTTATCGGGGCCTTTCTCGTTCTTTCCGGAATCTTCCTCCATGGTTAGGCTCGCACTCGTCGGTTACGGCAAAATGAACCGAGAGATTCACTCTCTTGCAAAAAACTTCGATAGTGACGTTCGAACCGTTTTTCACTCCCGATCTCCCGTAACGGTAGAAGGCCTTCGCGAGGTTGACGTCTGTATTGATTTTTCTCATCCCGAAGCCGTTATTCCTAATGCCCGGATCATTACCTCCGCAGGGAAAAAACTCGTTATCGGAACGACCGGTTGGTATGATGACCTTCCCGTCTTGGAAAAAATAATCGAGAACGAATCGGCGGGTGTCATTTACTCTCCCAATTTTTCTCTCGGTGTTTACCTGTTTTATGAAGTAGCCTCCTTTATGGCCGACCTGATGAACCATCAAGAAGAATACGACGTTGCCGTCGAAGAGAAACATCATGCCCTAAAAAGAGATCTCCCTTCGGGAACCGCTCTTCATCTCGCTCACCTCATTCTGAAAAATATTTCTCGTAAAAAGAAAACGGCTCTTCCCCCTCATCCCTGCGATCCGGAAATTCTTTCGATCACGGCCGCTCGATCCGGGTATTACTTCGGCGAACATTCTCTCGTTTTCGATGCGGAAGTCGACACTCTTTCCCTGACCCATCGCGCCAAAAATCGCAGGGGCTTTTGCGAGGGGGCCCTGAAAGCCGCTTTTTGGATTTCTCAAAAAAAGGGTCTTTACACTATAAAGGATCTCTTTGAAGATCTCATTACTACGGCCGAATTATGATACGAGGATTGCATACCGCGTTAATTACGCCTTTTTCCGAAAGCGGACTCGACCTTTCCGGTTTCGAACGGAATCTGATCGAACAACAAGAAGCGGGAACGGACGGCCTTTTATTGGCGGGCACTACCGGAGAGTCCCCCTCTCTTTCGGAAAAGGAAGTAGATCTTCTTTTCCGGACGGCCCTGAAAGTCACCGGCGGAAAGGTGCCTCTCATGCTCGGAACCGGTACCTATTCCACTCCCGGCACCCTGACAAAAACGAAACGGGCACAAGACCTCGGCGCCTCTTCCGCTCTGGTTATTACTCCCTATTATAATTGCCCGACACAAGAGGGTATCTATCGCCATTTCATGCATGTTGCCGAGCATACGGATATTCCGATTTTTATTTATATTCATGCCGCAAGAACCGGTCGGAATATATAGGTCCCGACATTGATACGCCTTTTGGAACATCCTCGAATCATCGGCGTCAAAGAGACCTCTTCCGACCCCCGACACCTGCAGGAGCTTCTTTACTTTTTTCATACGCACGGTCGCGAAAAAACTCTGCTTTCCGGAGACCATCTTACGGCCTTTTCACTTCTGGCCTCGGGGGCGTCCGGATTGATTTCCGTCGCTTCGAACCTGATTCCTTCCCGGATGAAGCACTTCATCGACCTGCTCTTCAATGATCGGATTTGCGAAGCCCGAAACGAACATTTCGAATTGCTTCCCCTATTCACGGCCCTCTCTCTGGAAACAAACCCCATTCCGATAAAAACGGCCATGAATCTCTACGGGAAAGCGGCCGGTTCTCTTCGCCTTCCGCTTACGGAAATGTCCGTCGAAAACATCTCTCGATTCAAAAAACTTCTTCAACCCGCGGAGTCTTTATATGGTTTATCCGAACAAAAATCTCGAAAAACTACCGTCGAATTATCTTTTTCCGGAAATCCTGCGTAAAACCGAAACCTTCCAAAAGCTCCATCCCGATGCCGACCTGATTTCTCTGAGCATCGGCGATACGACGCAAGCCATTCCTCTGCCCATTGCTCGAGCGATGGCCGATGCAGCCCACGCCCTCGCCGAACCCAAAACATATACCGGTTATGAAAGCGAACGTTCTTCGGCCCCCTTACGACAGGAAATCGCAAGCGAGTTTTACAAAGGAATTTCAGCCGACGAAATCTTTCTCCACGACGGAGCCAAACCCGACATCGGACGACTGCAAGCCTTTTTCGGCCCGGACGTTACGATAGCCATCCAAGATCCGTGCTATCCCGTTTATCTCGAAGGAAGCCTGCTCGCCGGCGTACGAAAAGAAAATATCTTCTTTATGCCGTGCACTCCGGAAAATAACTTTTTTCCGGACCTTTCCCGTCAAAAAAAAACCGATCTGATTTACTTCTGTTCCCCGAACAATCCGACGGGAAGCGTTGCCGACAAAGAGCAACTAACCGCCTTGGTTGAATTTGCCAAAGAGAATCATTCGATCATTCTTTTCGATGCGGCCTATGCCCCTTTCATCCGCGATCCCTCCCTACCCAAAAGTATCTATGAAATCAAGGGGGCCGAAGAAACGGCCATCGAAATCAACTCCTTTTCCAAATTTGCCGGTTTTACGGGAGTCCGTCTGGGCTGGACCGTCGTTCCGAAAACACTGCTTTTCGAAGACGGTTCTTCCGTTCGCAACCGATGGAATCGGTTTTTAAACACCGTTTTTAACGGGGCTTCCAATATTGCCCGACAGGGCGGTTCGGCTTGCCTGCAACCGGAAAATCGGAAGGAGCTGCAAAGGATTATCCGCTTCTATTCCGAAAATGCCGGCATTCTCAAAGAGGCCCTCTCTCCCCGCTTTCAAACTTTTTCCGGAGTAAATGCCCCTTACCTCTGGATCTATTGCGGAAAGAAAAGCTCGGAAGAGTATTTTGATTATTTTCTCCGGGAAGCTCACATCGTCACCACCCCGGGAAGTGCTTTCGGGAAATCCGGGGAAGGATTCCTTCGGATCACTTCCTTCGGATCAAGAGCGACCATTTTGAAAGCGGCAGAAAGAATCAAACGTCTCGTACCGGAAGGTAGCCTTATGAGTTCTTGCCCTTGACACGCTCGTAAAAATTACCCAACCATATAAAAAGGTTGGCTTTATCCGGATTTTTATCCGGGTGGAGCTGTGAGCTTAGTTCACGATATATCTGTTTTACCGGGCCGTAATCGCCTGAAAATTCATTGCCTTCCGAGGAAATCCCGAAAAAACGACGAGCCAAATGATTGCAAATTTCATCGGTTTTCGGTTTTGCGGTACAGGCAAAAGTATCGGAAAAATTATCCGCCAATCGCTGCAGAGATTCTTCATTCGGACCGGTAACGGCAAAAAAAGCGCGCCTTTTCTCTAAGAACTCCTCATTGAATAAATCCTTTACGTAGTTCGTCATGATCCCCGACAAGGACTGACCGCTTGCGGGATACTTCTGCAACAATTCATCGCAAGCCCGACGAACCTGCCCCCAACTCGTATCGACGATGCCCAAGGTCGACCGGAGAAATTCCAGGGCATTGTGATTCGACAAATTCAGGAAGTCTTTTTCGGACGGTTCGGGATTTGCGAATAAATCATGCTCGAATTCTTTTTGATGACGGGCAAGGTGAAGGAATGCCTTTTCAAGCTTCTGTTCTTCGGGGGTTTGAAATACCGAGCCGACGGAAGGATCCGGCGCATAGGAAGGAAATTGCTGTCGATCGTAACTAAAAATATAGACGGGAAGGGCCATACAAAAAGAAGCTCCGAACCAACCCAATGATCGAAGAAAGGCGCTGACTCTTTGTGCCGGAGAAAAAGAACCCGTTACGCATCGCATCTTGGCATACAAGGAGTTCGCATCCCCTAATGCTGCTTTTCTTTCCTCTACGGAATCGGTGCTCAAAACGGCTTTGGCTAAATTCTCAACACCTTTCTTCAGAGAATAGGCTGAAGCCAAGACAAAGGGAACCTGTCCGAAGGCGCTCCGATAAAATGCGGACCCCGGCATCATTGCGGTAAAATTCATCTCCTACTCCTTGAATCGATATTGAATTGTAAAAAATTAACATTAAGATTTTATAAATTAAAAAAATAAATAGTAAAGACTCAAAAACCGAGGCAAGATTTCGGTAATGAAGTTGCAAAGGCCCATCCGGCACGCTAATAAAGACTTCGCTTTCTTGCTTCAAGTCGCTTGCGTAATCGAAGGACCGGGAAATTAAAAACGGATACGAGATCAGCCCCGAAGACCCGGGGTTCCGGCAGAGCGGAAGGCGACATAAAATCCGTTGATGAATTCGTTCCGGATCATAAAATTACCCGATCTTTTCTCCGCTTTTTCTTAAATCCCCCAATCCAAAAGAACGGGTTCCAATGACTCCCATAATCTATCTTGCAAAGAGGAAACGGTCCCGTTCCAATCCGGCGTTACATTGTCCGCCGGCAAGAATTCCAAAGCCACCGCTCCCGCCAAGGCGGCAAGTCGTTTCGGCGTAAAAATCCGGTTTCCTTGCGGTGTTATAACCGGTGTCTCCTCTTGTGAAACAGTTGGAGCTGCCGATGTGTCTACGGAAGAATCAACCTCTTCTCCTTTCCGTTGAAAATCACTCCGTACTTGTTGGATTTGATCATTCAATGCGTCGATCTCTGACTGCAGTTGTTTCTCTTGAGCGATTCTGTCTTGCAATTTTTTGACAGCGTTCTTCAGGCTCTCTACTTCTTTCTCTCGAAGATTACTGTTTTTTTGGAATTGAGACGTTACGTAATTCTTCCAGGCCTCCGAGTCCGATCCCTTTAGATTCTTTATTTCCTTCATATAAGCTTCTTTTATCTCTCCATACAACCGGATTGCTTCCGGGCTTTCGGCTAACCGGCTATAAAATCCATAATAATTCAATGATCGAGGATCCTTTTCGTTAAAGAGTTGAGTCAATAACACGATTGCCGGAAAGTATTTATCTTGTAGCTTCTCTTCTTTTCCATGAGTGATTGTATTTATTGTTTGCTTAATCTCTTTTCTCAAAAATTCAAGCTCTTCTTTTTCTTCCTTCGTAAAAAAATGAGTCGGATATTTCGAGCCCTCCCCGGAGCCGAAAGTCACGATAGTCGATAATTTTTCAAATTGCTCCGATAGGTTATTCAAAGTAGTCGGTAGTTGATTCAGCCTATCGCTTGCCCATTCCGATTTTACAATAGAACCGGCCTGTTGCATCCCTTGCAATTGTTTTAGTTGATTTTGACTATTCTGTAATAATTCCCGCAATTGCGTGGAATCGAAGGCTTTCCGGCTTTCTTCTAATTGTTTTAATTGAGCGTTTAAAGGTTCTAATTGTGATTGCTGAGCCGTGGTCGTCGGCAGGGCGGGATTATCTTTCACCGACTTCGGATAACTCTCGGCATGGGGTGCAAGCACTTGAGGCGTCGCATCAACAGCCGTTTTTCCCGTCTTTTGCCCGCCGAAATAAGCCAAGAGGGGCCAGGTCCCCTGAGCCCAGCGGTAAGATCCCATTGCATAGCCATATTGAACGACGGCTTTCCCGCTCAAACCGGTTCCCGTCGTATAAGCCGTGGCCCCATCTCCGATCAGACTCAAAAGCCCCATCGGGAGATACCCGGCGAGTCCTCGTGCGATTCCCGGCAAAGAATCGGGAACGTATTCCGATAAATCATCTCCGATCTCTTTTAAACGGGAGAGGAGCTGCTCTCTTAGAGAGAAAGAGGAACAAGTTTCTTCGTCCTTCCCTTTTTGGTCTATCGTACATCGAGTAGACGAAGTGACATTCCCCTCGATACTCGGAACGGAAATAGGAAGAACATTGTTTGGTTGCGGTGATTCTTGAACGCCGGACAAAAAAGGCGAAAAGAAGGAGTCTTTAACCGGGCATTTCGTACTACCCGGGATCGGATCGGATCCGTTTCCGGAGAATACGTTCTTATCGGCGCTTTCAAATAAGTAAGCTGCAATCACCCCTAAAGCAAGCGAGGCCGTTGCAATCGTTCCGGGATATTTTTGAATGGTTTTACGACCTTGCCCGATGACCCGCTCTATTTGGCACCCTAATCCTTGAAATACGTCTGAAACGGAATGCATAACTTGACCTATTTTTACTTTTAAAATAAAAAATATTATTACCTTTATTAATAAAAGTCAACAATCAAAAAACAATTAAAAAAATTATTATATAGTTTATAAAAATCAGACGCTGTTTCTTAAATCCTTTTGAAATTATTACATTCCGGAAAGGTAGATGGATTTTTCAAAATGACGCCTCTCTTGAAGAGAGGTGTCTTTTTCCCTTAATTGACGGCAAGACAGCGCTAACATTGACGATATAGGTTCCGAACCGCATAAAGAACCGAAAGAGCCGGCGGGTGTAACGAACGAATTACTCGAAGAACTTCTTCCAAGCGATTCTCAAAATGTCTCAACCGATTTTGAAAAGGTTTGGTTCTGTGGATGCACGTACCCGATGCCCGTCTAACCTTGCCCGATGCCTCTACGGAATTTGCGGATCGACGGCAAAAAAGTCTGATTGAAAACGCGATCCTTTATTCGGAAGAAGAGGTCTTTTCGTAAAAAATGACAACCTATTTGTCATCTGCCATTTGTTCAAAAGAAGCCAAATATTCGGTCCACCGCCGTTTCAATGCCGAGATTTCATTTGACCGCGGGATGGACTCGCTGACGGAGTAAATTTCTCCGGTTTGACCGTCTTCAAAAAAGATTTTTCCCTCTTCTTTTATTTCAGGGCGACGAATGAACTGTTTTTTTCGTTTCAGATATTGGGCCAGAAAATAAAGGAGCGTAGGATCCTCCTCCCTTTCAAAAAGAAAAACGAAGAGAGCCATCGTTTGCTCATCGGGCGTCATTTTCTCTTTCGGAAGAATTTCTCCCTTCCAGGTTCCCCATCCCTTAACCTGCAGATCGGCGTGACAAGCGGTACAATAATCTTCTCTTTGTAAATCTTCTTCTTCTCCGACAAGTACGGATATGACCGTACTTTTTTCCGCAAAAAGAGTACCGCAGGAAGAACATTTTTTTTGACGAGCAGGAATTTTTCTCTTAAGCGGTCCGATGAAGACCTCCCAGTTTAAAAATCAAAAGACGCAAAAAAAACTCCTCCTCTATTTTTTCGGTTTTCAGAAAAAGCTCTCCGTCAAAGAGTATTTTTAATCCCTCTTGAAAGTATCTTCCGGAATGCCGATCCACCCACTCCTTATTTTTTTGGAGAAGGTTTCCCTTGACCTGAGGAAAATGTTTTTCCCATTGATCCGGCGGCAGCTCTTTCATCCGATAACACTGACGATAGAGGTTCCGAATCGCATAAAGAACCGAAAGGGCCGGCGGGCGTAACGAACGAATCACGTGAAGAGCTTCTTCCAAGCGATTTTCCAAAATGTCTCGACCGATTTTGAAAAGGGTGAATCGAAAATTTTCTTGCAACAAATCCAAATCTTTTTCCCGGAATTCTCTTCGATCTTTTAAATAACAGACCATTTTTTCGATTTCCCGATCGATGAAGGCCTCTTTTATTCCGCATTTTTTCAAAAAGGCATTGGCCAATACCGGTGAAATCCGACAGTTATTTTTGTCGAATTCCTTCTGAATATAGAAGCGATATCGCTCTTCTCTCTCCCAAGGCTTTTCTCCGGAGAGATCCAGGCTAACGGCTTTTTTTTCTAACTTTTTAAATTCCGGAAGAGATACGGAGGCTGTTAAAACAACCCGGATATTTTCCGGTAAATGAGAACAATAACGAAAAAGTTTTTCCGAAATATTTTTTGAAAAAAGATCGACTCCTACAAAGATTCCCCATTTTTCTTTGGCAAACATCGAAGGCATTTCGAAAAAGTCGGATAAAACGGATGCGCGAACGGAAGATTCGTCAAAAAACTCTCGATAAGCCCCGGGAGGAGGAATGCTTCTTGCTTTTTTCTTCTGTACGTAATCTTCGGGATCGATCAACAGATAAATCTCCGACAGATGAGACGGAGAAGCTTCCGAAAGATGTTTTTCGAAGGAACCGACTCGATTATACTTCATGGATTTCAAGCATCTCGCCGATAAACTTGGATAACGAAGGAAAGGGTGTTTCGCATTTTTCCAATAAGGAAAGAGCTTCCTCCAATAATTGTTCGATAAGAAGGGCTGCCCGTTTTTTGGAATAGAGCGTTAAAATCGTAAATTTTTGACGCTGCCTATCTTTTTCAATGCTCAAAAAATCATTTTTTATCTGAAAAGCCAATCCTATTTTCTTTCCGACCTGCCGAAGATATTGACGAACGGAAAGATCTTTGGTCGAAAAAATAGCTCCGAATTCCAAAGCACAACAAAAAAGGGCGGCCGTTTTTCTCAGATACATATCCTGCAATTGTTGAAAGTGACCTATTTTTCCGGACATATCCATATCGAGCATCTGACCCTCGATCAATTGCTCCCCGCCCGCATAGTGACAAAGAAGAGAAATCAAATCGACCTTTTGCAAGGGGTTAATGATCTTGCTATCGCTGATGACGGAAAAAGCGCGCGTCATGAGATAGTCTCCGCAAAGAACTGCTACGGCCTCTCCGAAGGCCTTATGCAGAGACGGCTTCCCTCTCCGATAATCATCATCATCCATACAGGGAAGATCATCATGAATCAATGAATAGGTATGTATTAATTCGAGGGCGCAAGCCCCCTCGTAAGCCGGTTCCGGATCACCGCCCATATCCTGGCAAGCCAATAAAAGAAGTAGGGGACGAACCCTTTTTCCGCCGTCGGCAAGAATATAAGAGGCAGCCCGATAAAGGGGTTTTTTCGTTTCCGGAATAAAAGACAATAATTTTTGCCGTAATTTATCCTGAATGGGTTTGTAAATTTGCCTGTCGGGCATATACCGTTTCCCTCCCGATGCTGATATAATCAAAACCTTTTGCCATCATATCCTTCGGACGATATTGATTTCTACCGTCAAAAAATACATTGCCCCTCATTTTCGCTAAAACCGCCGATAAATCGATAAATCGAAACTGTTTCCATTCGGTCATTAAAATAACGGCATCGACATTTTCGACGGCTTCCAACTCTTCCGAACACCACGTTAACTGTTCCTCGAATCCTTTTAAATAAAGCTTGGCATTTTCCATGGCAATCGGATCATAAAGCCGGAGATGAACGCCCTGCTCGAATAAAATCTTAATAAGGGTTAACGAAGGAGCCTGCCTCATATCGTCGGTATCCGGTTTAAAACTAAGTCCCCATATCGCCATTTTTTTATTTTCCAAATCACCCCCGAAATAGTCATCTATCTTTTGGGCGATGAGTTGTTTTTGACGTTGATTGACTTTTTCGACGGCGTCCAACATGTACGTGGAACTTCCCCATTTTTTTGCGGTAGCCCGCAAGGCCCGGATGTCTTTCGGGAAACAAGACCCCCCGTAACCGGCACCGGGATACAGAAACTGATAACCGATACGGGTATCGGAACCGATTCCCTTCCGCACCTGATCGATATCCGCTCCCGCTTTTTCGCAAAGCAGGGCGATTTCATTCATAAAAGAAATCCGGGAAGCCAGCATTGAATTCGCCGCATATTTCGTTAATTCGGCCGATTCGATATCCATCAATAAAATCCGGTCATGACTGATCGAAAAAGGAGCATACAACTCCTTGAGAAGAGCCCCTACGCGTACGTCGTCCACACCGATCAAAATGCGATCGGGCTTCATAAAGTCCAAAATGGCATTGCCTTCCTTTAAAAACTCCGGATTCGAGGCCACGTCAACCGGAATGTCCTCACCTCGTTCCGCCAAACGATCACAAATATTTTTTTTGACTCTCTTTGCCGTTCCGACCGGAACCGTCGATTTATTCACGACCACGTGATAGGAACGAATCCGATCAGCGATCGAACGGGACGCTTCATCCACATAGCGCAATTCCGCCGACTCGTCTTCGGCCTGCGGAGTGGAAACGGCTATGAAAGAAATCGAGGCATCCCTCATTCCTTCTTCATAACTCGAAGTAAAGGTCAAGCGTTTGTTGGCTACGTTCCTCTTCACCAATTCTGCCAGCCCCGGTTCGTAAAAAGGAATATTTCCCTTTTTTAAACTCTCGATTTTTTCTTGATCGATATCCAGACAAATGACCTGATGTCCCATCTCGGCAAAACAAGTTCCCGTCACTAAACCGACATAACCCGTTCCCACGATTAATAAATTCATATGTTTGCCTTTCCGGTTAATACGTTGAGAGTTTCCCCGACTTTCGCAAAAGCGGCTACCGCTTTTTCCAGATCCTTCTCGGAGTGAGCTGCGGAAATCTGCGTACGAATACGAGCTTTCCCCATCGGAACGACGGGATAAGAAAAACCAATCACGTAAATCCCCTCCTTTAAAAGCTCTTCGGCCATTTTTGCCGCCAAAGACGCCTCTCCCAACATAACGGGGATAATCGGATGTTCCCCGGGAACGAGAGAAAAACCGAGCGCCGTCATCCGTTTCCGAAAATAATCGGCATTTTGAAATAACTTTTTCCGTAACGAAGAGCTTCCTTCCAATATGTCCAATACTTTTAAGGAAGCTTCTGCAATCATCGGTGCTAAAGTATTAGAAAAAAGATACGGTCGAGAGCGCTGTCTTAAAAAATCGATAATTTCCTTCCTGCCGGAGATATACCCTCCCGAAGCTCCGCCGAGAGCCTTTCCCAAAGTCCCCGACAAACTATCGACCCTTCCGCGAACGCCGCAATGTTCGATGCTGCCTTTACCGTTTTCTCCCATAAAACCGACGGCATGCGAATCATCTACGAAAACCAAAGCCCCGTAACGATCGGCCAAGTCGCAAACGGTTCGAAGATCGGCAAGAATTCCGTCCATGGAAAAAACCCCGTCCGTAACAATAAGCTTGACGCGGCAGGAATGAGCCTCTTTCAACTTTTCTTCCAAATCAACCATATCGTTATTGCGATAACGAAAACGTTTAGCCTTCGACAAACGAATACCGTCAATAATGCTGGCATGATTCAATTCATCGGAAATAACGGCATCTTCCGGGCCTAATAAAGTCTCGAAAAGACCCCCGTTAGCATCAAAACAAGAAGAGTATAAAAGAGTATCATCCGTTTCCAAAAATCGGGATAGTCGCTTCTCCAATTCCTTATGTACCGATTGCGTTCCGCAAATAAAACGAACGGAGGCCATTCCGTACCCGTATTTACGAATCCCTTCGACGGCAGCCTCTTCCACTTCGGGCAAATGGGCCAAACCCAAATAATTATTGGCACAAA
>CAYGJM010000024.1:0-17427 GCA_964350295.1 uncultured bacterium
AAAACGATCTGCACGGGAGAAGGGGGTCTCGTGACGACGAATGACGCGCATCTTTATGAACGACTTCTTCTCTTCCGGAATAACGGGATCCGAAGAGTCGACCTCCATAACTATGACGTTTGCGAAATAACGGGGAATTATCACCTGACCGAATGGCAGGCCGCCTTGGGAATCAGCCAATATGCCCGTTTAAGCGACATCCAGGAAAAAAGAAAGATTCTGGTAAAAAGATATCGCTCTCTTTTACGAAATTATCCTCCGGTTTCCCTTTTTGATGAAAAATACGACGAGCTGTCCGCTCATAACCTATTTGTCGTCGGCATTTCCTTTTGCGAGACAAAAATCGATAAAAAGGAATTGATAAAACAATTACGAAAGGAAGGGATCGGTACGCAAGTCCACTTCATTCCTCTCTACCGACACTCTTACTTTCGAAAAAACTATTCTTTCTCCGCTTCCTCCTACCCGGAAACGGAACTTTTTTATCAAAGAGCTCTGTCCCTTCCGCTTTATACCCATTTGGAAGTTTCTCAAGTGGATCGGATTTGCGAAACGCTGATTCGCCTGATCGGGGGTTAACTCCGATAAGCCATTTGCAAGGCTTCCGCATCCGAACGCAACTCCTCCTCCTTGCAATCCGAGAGAAAATCTTCCAAAAGATTCAAGCCTTCTTCTCGATATCCGAGCATCAGCAGAGCCTTAATTCGATTGATTCGGACGATTGAATTTTCCGGGTCGAGACGACGAGCCTTTTCCAAATAGGTCAAGGCCGACGAGGGATCCTCATTTTGTAAATAAAGGGCCCCCAATGTCTGTTGATCATAGGCATTTTCCGGGTTCAGTACGGCAAGAGTTTCACAAAAAGTTCGAGCAATATCATACTGTCCCTCGCGAATATAAAAAAAAGCGGTCACTCGAAGGTCATCCAGATAATCCTCATCCCACCCCAAAAGTTCTTTCCAATGTAATCGACTCATATTTTAAGCCTGCATAAATTCATGGATACGCCCGATTAAAAAGGCATAGTCTTCTCGAAGAGTTTTTTTCAAAAGACAAAAACGTTGTAGAGCTTCCCGTTCTGCTTGCCTTTCATTTTCTTCTTTCTCTTCCTCATCGGAGCAGTCGACCGCTTCTATCCGTTCCTCATCGAGGTCCGGCATATCCAAATGATCGAAAAAAAAAGCTCTCTTTTCCCAAAAGGATCGAGGCGGAACAAAATAAGCCCATCTTTTTTTCTTTTTCGTTTGAAACAGAAAATCAAAAGCGTCTTCCTTGGGAACGAGATCCAAAACGCGGACGTGCGAAGAAATAAACTCCGTTTCTCCGAAATTCCGTATTCCGTATTCCGACTTAAAGGACTCGGCCGTCTTCGTCCCCAATGCATATCGGGAATAATCTTCCATACCGAGCTTATCTACGAAATCAACCATCTGTCCGCCACCGTTTTTTTTCTCCGAAAATTCCCTTATAAAAGAATAAGGATTTCCGGGGGATTTTTTTCTTCCTTTCGGGAATAAAAAAATACAACTTATTGGGTAGCAAAATATTATCACTAAAAAAAACAATAAACTTCTTACGATGAACATCTTTCCGCAAATAATCTTCTCCGATCGGATTTTTCCCCTTCCCCTCGATTTTGATTGTAAAGATCTTACCCTCTTTCTTCGGAAAACGAACAAATAATTCTTGCAGCTAAGAAAAGCACGTGTTACATTCCCGCGCACATTTTTCCCGTGAGAATGGATTGTGGAAAGCTTGTTGATAACTTTGACGAACGTATAAACTATAAAATCAAAGGAAAAAAGGTATGTTGGTTTGTGATGAAAAATCCGATTCATGGTCTCAATTTTTGGAGTATGCCGAAGAAAAGTGCTCGTCGACGGCTTTCGAAAATTGGCTGGCGCCGATCAAAGTCATTCGGGAAACCGAAGACAGTCTGATTTTAGAAGTTCCGAACGTCTTCGTCAAAGAATACCTGCTTGAAAACTACCAAAAGGATCTCTGTGCCTTTCTTCCTCTGACTCCGACGGGACAGCCCTCGATAGAATTTATCATTTCGGTTCCGAAAAAAGAAGAGAGATCCATCTCTTCTGCCTCTTCGGAAGAGGGAGAGGAAGAAGAGGAAACGACCGTTCCCTCAAAACAAAATGAGCTGAATCTCAATAGCAACTATGTTTTTGACAACTTTATAGAAGGCCCCTCCAATCAGTTTGTGAAGTCGGCTGCCATCGGTATTGCCACCCACCCTTCTCGATCCTATAATCCCCTGTTCATTCACGGTAAAGTAGGCCTCGGAAAGACTCACTTGCTTCATGCGATAGGTCACAGCACGAAAAAGACTCATAAAAATCTTCGTATCCAATGTATTACGACGGAGGCTTTTATTAATGACCTCGTTGATTCACTTCGTAATAAGTCGGTGGCGCAAATGAAAAAATTTTATCGCCACCTGGATATTCTTCTTGTCGATGATATTCAATTTTTACAAAATCGACTGAATTTCGAAGAAGAATTTTGCAATATGTTCGAAGCCCTCATTAATCAAAATAAACAAATCGTTGTTACCTGCGATAAGCCGCCTTCCGACCTCAAACTTTCGGAAAGGATGGTCGCTCGCATGGAATGGGGACTCGTTGCTCAGCTGGCTCCCCCGGATCTGGAAACCCGCGTAGCCATCCTGCAACATAAGGCCGAGCTTCGAGGATTAAAAATTCCTCCCGATACGGCGTTTTATATAGCCGAAAGAATTTTTCAAAATGTCCGTCAATTAGAAGGTGCAGTCAATAAATTAAGTGCCTATTGTCACGTATTGGACTCCGAACTGACCGAAGAGTTAGTTATTGAAGTATTAGGCGAAATGTTGCGACACATCCCTTCGAAAAGAGTATCCGTTGATTCGATCCTGAAAAGCGTGGCCCAGGTTTTTCAGGTCCGCGTCGGCGATCTCAAAAACAGTTCGAGAACCAAAGAAATCGTCATCCCCCGACAAATCGCCATGTACCTTTCCAAAGAATTATTACAGGATTCGTTGACGACGATCGGATCGGCTTTCGGAAAAACTCATTCAACCATTCTTCATGCTTGCAAAAATATCGAAAAGAAAATGAGGGGAGATTCTCTTTTGGCAAGGCAAATTGATCTTGCTCGAAAGGGGATCGAGGGGAATCTCTGATTCCTAAAGGCTTAACGTATAAGGTTGACAATTAACGTTCCCTTCCCTATTTCTGATCCTAAAGGGAAGAGACCGAGAGGATTGCCGGCCCGTGCCTCATCTATTTTTCAAAAAAAAACTTCTGGGCATTGCATCGTTTCCGCAGGCCTCCACTCATTCCGAGGAAGAAAAAAAAGGTGCGTTCGGCATCACGATTCTTGACTACGATGCAAACTATTTCGAAGAAGCCCAAGTAACTTCTTTTGAAGAATGCATCCCCTATCTTTCCTCTCCCCATTTAACCTGGGTCAATATTGACGGCCACCCGAATAAGGAGTTTCTGCAAAAGCTAACGGAATATTACCATTTGCATCCTCTATTGATCGAAGATATTCATACCGAGCAAAGGCCGAAGGTCGAACCTTTTGAAAAAGTTCTCTACGTCGTTTTACGAAGCCTCTATTATGAGTCGGAAAAAGTAATGATCGAAAACGAACAGATCAGCATTATTCTCGGTGACGGCTTCGTGATTTCCTTTCAGGAAAAAGAACATGACCTCACCCGACTGATTAAAGAACGGATACAACATCCGAACAGTCGACAAAAACATCCGCATACCGACTACCTGATGTATACGATTCTGGATATCGTCGTCGATAATTACTTTGTGGTTCTCGAAAAAATTGCGGAAACGGTCGATCTTTTGGAAGAGGATCTCATTTCCACAAGCGATGCCAAAATTTTAAGACATATCCATCTATTAAAAAGAGAAACGATTTTGATTCGAAAAAACGTCTGGCCGTTACGGGAAGTTCTTTCGAAAATCAATCGCGGCGATTATTCATTAATCTCTCCCGGTATTTCCCTTTATCTAAGAGACTTGTACGACCATACCATACAAGTCATCGATACTATCGAAACCTTTCGGGACATGATTTCCGGTATTTTGGACCTCTATCTGAGCAATATCGGATATAAAACGAACGAGATTATGAAAACGCTTACGATAGCCGCCACCATCTTTGCCCCTTTAACCTTTTTGACCGGTCTTTGGGGAATGAACTTCGCAAAAATGCCCGAATTACAATGGAAGTGGGGCTATCCCTGTGCTTTGGGACTTATGCTTTCCGTCATCATTCTGATGCTTTTCTTTTTTAAGAAAAAGAAATGGATTTAAGATTTTTTTCCTCTTCGGACCAAGATCCGAAAAGATAAATGTTTCCCGAAAAACGTTCCGCAAAGGCATCTATCTTTTTTTCGGGAAAGGGACCGATTCGTTCGGGAAAATCAATGATTAATACCGAAGAAAGAGGTGAAGAAAATCTTTGCAAGGAAGAAACGGGCACTCGGAGAATTTTTTTTAATTCTTGAAGCAAAGATCGGTTCCCGGATGAAAAAAAACACCCTTCTTCACGAATGGAAAGCACTGCTTCCGGCCACTTCCAGCCCCTGTCCCGAAGGGTCAGGACGAGTAGTCCGGCAAAGGCTTTGGATAAAAAGGCATATTCCGGAAAATGACGTAAACCGAGAAACTTTCTTCCTCTCGGGGAATCACTAAAAAGAGAACATCCCCTTATCGGTCCTCTTACAAAATCATCTCTTTGCAAAGACTCATATAAAATAGCCGTACATTCGGGGCAAAAAGAAGCATCGATGCCTCGCAAGGACCGGAAACAAAGAAAGCAAAAACGAGGAAAAATCCAATCAATCAATCCCATCGGCAGGAAGAGGTATGTTCACTTTTCGTTTTTTCAAGCGATAAAGGGGTTTTAATAAAGTCCCTCGAACCTCAATCGTAAAAGGTTCCGTAATTTTTAACAGTACGTGCTGTTTCATCCTGATATTCATATGAATATTACCCAAAAAATCGATATATGAAAAATCCGGCGGTTTAAGTAGATTAAAATGGCAGTGACGGTCATGACTATAGACGTCGGTAAATTTCGTAAAAAAAATCTTTTTTTCTTTCATCTCGTAGTAAACCTTCCCTTCGACGGGTATGAGCATTTTTGAATCGAGTCCGATTTTTCGAATGAAATGAACGGGGATATCCCAAAGAGAAAGTTTTTTTCGAGGATTTTTATGAAACGAAAAATATCCCGAAGCGGAAAAGCTCTCCGGTTCGCCCCAAATTCCGGTCAATCGATTCATTTCCAAGAGATGTATGGTCAACAGTTAATGTTTCGCAATATCCTCATCCTTTTTATGCAAAAAACCGGGTTTAAATTTGTGCAATGTCATCTTCGGAATCGAAAGATAAATTTCCTCTCCTTCCGTTTTTTTTTCGACCCGTATACTCGGAACGTGTAGTTCTCCCGATAAGTCACTGATCATACAATCTTGAATAACCGCTTCTCGTCGATTGATCGTTACGGAAGAGGAAAAAGAACGAAGTTCATATTCGGAAAGACGAACGTTTTGCCCTCCCAAAAGACCAATAAAAGAAAAATCTTTCGCTCTTTCGAAGGGAAAAACCAATCGACCCGTAACGGCTAAGCCCCGACCGAATCTAAAATTCGAAAAATTTTCGCAAATCCGCGTAAAAAAAGATTCGTCGCGAATCTCCGCTCTTCCCCAAAGAATATTTTCATGAACGGCGTTTTCTTCCGGCTTATGAATAAAAGTACACTCCAAACCCCCGAGGTTTCCGGAAATTTTTCGAAGCAAAGGCTTTTTCGGATCTTGAATGCTCCATTCCGTACATAACCCGGCATTTTGTTCTTCCTGATCGGCATCGCAAACGGAAAGAGTAATCATCTCTTCCGAGTATCTCTCTCTTTTTAAAGAAATACGATAAGGATAGTGATGAAAAAGGGTATCGAAAGAAAGGCCCCGACTCTCCGGAGAAAAATGAAGCCAAATCTTTTTCAAGTCATATTCCCTTCCGAATAAAGAATATTTATCATCTTGTAAATGAATGCCTATACGATATTTTGTTTCTTCTTTTTTGACGGTTACCTCCCCTTCTATCTCTCCGTTTTTTTGTAGTGAAAAAACGGCTTCCGGGACGGGGATGCGCAACTTTTCGGCAAGAATTTTTCCTCCTTTTTGCAAAGTATCGACCGGCATGTGAAAAGCTATTTTTTCGGCTCCGTATACTCGTCGAGGAAAGTCAAAGTAGCCGTCTTTCAAAGAAAAACCGAAAGATAAAGGTACTTGATTCCACTCATCGATCGTACCTGATAAGCATTTAAGGCGAATTCTATCGGCATCTCCTTCCGCCTCACACGAAAGAGTCTCCTTTCCGATCCGAAAGGAAGCCAAGGAAAGTTCCTTGCCCATTCCCGAAAAGGAAAGCTTATACCCGAAATGATCTTGAAAAAAACCTCCGCTGCACTCGCCTTGAAGAGATAATTCTCCGCGAAGATCGTCCAAAAATCGAAAGCCGCCGAGGGAGGCTCCTTCGCGTAAGGTTGTACAGTCGGATCGAAAGTCATGAACGAATAATCGAAAAGCGTGAAAAAGACGGCAATAGGTCCCGGAAAGATCCAGTAAAAAATTTTTACCGTCGGATAAGCGGATACGGTCAATTTCATAAGCCAAAGGTTTTTCCTGCCAATAAGCCGTCCCCTTACATTTATGATAAAGAAACTCCTCGATTCGCCAAGCCCCCCGACGGTAATTTCCGCGTAAACGAAAAATCGAGGCCGGAATGGATCCGACTTTCAATTGATCGCTCCAAATAAAAAATTGTTGTTTTTCTTCGGCACGGTTCCACTCCCACTGTCCTGCAATTTCTCCTACGGGCGATATTTTTTGAAGTCTGCCCAGAAAGGATCGGGCCGGATCGGGAAGAAAAGACTCCATAAAAAACAGATCTTTCGAAAAGGTTCCCGCTTCGGTAAAAAAATTTACGTTAGCATAATGAACCGATAACTTTTTATCCATGCTGCAATAAGCATTTGTCGGAATGATATGGCCGAAATAATTTCCCTCGGGATCCAAAATAATTTTGATCGGCTCTCCCTCTTCTCGAATATTCGCAAAAATTTTTCCTTTTAAGGCAGCACAATCCCGATACCTATTTTTTATTCTCAGATCGAATAAACAAGGATCGCCGGCGAGAAGGTTCTTGCTCAAAAACGGTATTTGCCATTCATAAGGATCGCCGGAAGAAGAAAACCACTTTCCTTGAAGACCTTTGATTTGAAATACTCTCGTTTCCGTATCGAAATCAAATCCGGCTCGGATATCCCCGAGAGGGACCTTCTTTCCGAATGTGGTATAACCGTTGCGAAGGATACCGTTCACGCGCAAACGGCAGCGATCGACCTCTCGTCTTTCCAAAAATAAAAAGAATCCCCTTTCTCCGATGAAGATATCCCCTTCCAAGGGAATTTCAGTAACGAAAGAATGACCGAAATCGGAAAAAAAATGTTTAAAATCTTCCACGGAACCGGCTACCCGATGTAAAGTCATCGAAAGATCCAATCCCTTTGTCGGAAGAATGTCCACCTTCGTCTCCCCTTGCACCGAAATGTTACGTACCGAAGCGGAAAAACGAGGGGCACGAACTCCCGACGGATTTATTTCTAATTTTCCTTTTATATTTTGTAAAACCAAAGGTTTTTCCCGGATCTCCAACTCGCCTTTTTCAATTTCGCAATGACCGAAATGACGACCGTCTTGAAAAGAAAAATAATGTTCCCCCGAACCGGAGAAATCGCGAGCCGACGACAAATCAAAATAAAAATCATCGTGTCGACATATTAAATCGGTATTCTCATATTGCAAATGAAGCCGGTCTTCATTAAAAAAGGCCCTTATGTCGGTAACCCCGGAAAGGCCGATGTTCGTATGACCGAAAATCAGGGGCCGTATATATTTTTTAATATCTATTTTTTTCCCTTCTGCCTTTCCGTTTCGCAGAGAATATCTTCTTTTTGAAGGGGGTTTGGTAAAAACTTCCAATGCCGGAAAGTGTTTCAAAGGAGAAATAAAAGTCCGGTAAAATATATCTTCTTCAAAAGAAGGCTTTCGCTCTTCCTCATTTTTTACCGTTTCGAATGCAAATGAAAAATCGGCATCATTTTGCACGTTACAAGCTCCCCGAATATGTAAAGATTTCCCTTCGGGAACTCCTTCAAGAGAGAGGACAACCGTTTCTTCCCCTCCTCCTTCTTCTTCATAAGGTTTCCTTATTCGCTCGGGTAAAAGAGCTAAAAATTCTTTTTTTGCCGCTTGAAAAGAGGCTTGTATCATGGCCCTTTCCTCTTGAATTACTTTTCCGGAAATTCCGGCAAAAATTCCCGTTATTTCGGCATTCTCCATCTCTCCGCGATTGATTTCAAAATTTCCCGTCACGTTTTCGAGAGGATATCGGTAAAGGGTTCCCCGTTGAAAGTCGAAACGGCACTCCCCTTCCGCTCCTTCCAATCCTTTTCCGTCTCCGTTAAAATGCCCTTCTCCGTTTAATCCTTCAAGATCACCGATCGGTCCGAAGTTCTTAATAATGAGATTTTGAAGATAAAAATGTTCGATCGTCCATTCTTTTAAACGGCCTTTTTCCGAAAGATAGCCGAAATGCAAATCAAAAAAGCCATCCTCCATTCGCGCTTCGCTCAAAAAACGATAAGCAGGAGGAAGAAAACTTTTTAAAAGGGGATATTCTTCTTTCGTTACGCGTACGATACGAAAAATCATTTTCCGTTGCAAAGGGGTCAAAGGAATAACGCCGAGTTCCCAACAAGAAGGGGGTATCCCTTCGGATTTATGCAAGGAAAGCGTGAGGTGGCCTTTTAACGGAAAGAGATTTCCTTTGGCCTCCAATTCCGCTCGGGAAGAAGTCTCCGGCGTTTCCAACCCTCCCGCAAGAGAGAGATAAAGAGGAGACCCGACCTCTCGAATCATTTTACCGGTACAATCGACCCCGTTAATTTCCCGGTTTCGGTACGGAACATACCGAAAGGAAGACGGTAAAGGCATTTCCAAGGAACCCGTTATACGGTTCATCCATAGCTCCGGAGGATCGTGAAGAAGCCAATCCCTGCCCGATGCCTCCCAATTCATCACCAGAAGAGGGCTTTCCATAAAGAATTCTTCTCCTCTTCCTCGTAAGGATAGGTCTCGAAACTCCCATTTCCCTTGACACCGAGAAAAACCGTCCTTACCTTGAGATAGCCGAAAAGAACCGTCCCATTTACCTTTACGGATCCCGCAGAGAGGATCTTCTTCGGAAGAAAGAGGAGATAAAAAGGAAATCAAATCACCGGTTTTTCGAATATCCCAGTTATGCAAATGCCCTTCCGCTTCCTTCTGTTCTCGAGAGGAGTAAATATGCCCTTCGAAGACTCCCTCGGAAAGAATCACCCGAAAGGTCCCTTTTATTTCCCCGTCGAGAGAGTCTTCTCCCTTCCAAAAATACCGGCAAACCGTATCTTCCCCTTTAAGGGAATGAAAGAAAAACCGTCCATTTTCTATTTTGCGTATAAAATGTCGCCGTTGATTGCTTCTTTCCGTAAAGGTAAGTATATCCCGAAAAGGAATGCGGCCTTCTTTCGACGGGACGAGAAGTATCTCGGGATTTTGAAGTTCCCAAGAGCTGCGTAATCCTCCGGAAAAAAAATTCCAACGATAAAAAATATCGATTTTCTCGGTCGTAAAATAAACCCCTCCCTTACGGAAAACCTCTTCTCGATCTCCCAGAGAAAAATTCTCCAGACTTATTTTTCCCTTTCGAAAGACGACCGTTCCGAAATCCGACTTTTTTCCGAAAGACTTTTTACAAATATATCTTGCCCCCTCCTGAAGAAGGCGATCCCTGAGAGGAGTATAAAAAAGAAACAGAAAAAAAAGAAATGGACCGAAGAAGAAAAGAAGTCTTTTTTTTTTCATGGGAGAGGAATTAACGCCTATATCCCTCTATTTATGCCGTCGAAAAGTCTTTTATTTAAAGAGTTTTTTCTTCGTTATCAATAAATTTGCGATAAGTTTTTTCATCCGATAAGTCAGTGAGCTCTTCCGGACTTTTTAAGGCTATCCGGACCAACCACCCTTCCCGCTCCGGAGAACGATTCATCCCCGCAGGATCGGACCGCAAGGCATCATTTACCTGCGTAATTTTCCCGGAAACCGGGCTGTATACATCAACGGCTGCTTTCGTTGATTCCAAAACGACCAGCTCTTCCCCCTTGGCTACTTCGGCTCCGACAACGGGAAGTTCGACGAATACGATATCTCCCAATTCCTTTCGGGCATAAAGAGTAATGCCTATCGTGGCTTCGTTATCTCGAACGACAACCCACTCGTGAGAACGGCTAAAGTACATTTCTCCTCCTTTCATTCCGTTGGTGCAACTATTTTATCCAAAAGTTCCGTTGCCAAAGCGGTTACGGCTTCCCGACGAAGTTTTTCCTCAAAAGAGGTAGAAATCGCATGCTTTTCCTCTTCTTCCCGATCGGGTAACCTCCGGAAGAATTCGGGCTGCCGAGAGGCATCGCTTCGTACGGATGAAAACTCCCCGGGTAACAGAGCGGAGAACTCTTGAAAATCTTCTTCTTCCGCATGGGATCGATCATAAACAACCGTCTTGCGTTCCAAAGAAGCAAATAAGGGAAGGGGCTCCTTCTTGCCTTCGGCCAATGCCTGAACGGAATCTCGTAACGGAGCATAAAAACGATATTTTGCATAAAAAAGATCATTGGCATATTTCGGTTCCTTTCCGTAAGCACGCACGTAATCCTCCCGAATCGCTTCTTTTAGAGGAGCAAATCTCTCCGCAGCAACCTTTCGTCGAACTTTATCGAAATCCTCGGCAGCATAAGCACTTTCCCGATGATAAGCTTGCAATTTTTTTTTCAAAATTTTTTCCAAAGTACCGTCTTTTCTTGCCTCTTCCAAAGAAACCGGAGAGGCCGCTTTTTCTTCCTTTACGGATAGAATTTGATAATAGGTTTCCTCGTCAAAAGTAAACGGCTTGGCAAAAAAGGATTCTTGCAAGGAAAAAAGAGCTTCGATAACCGAATTCTTTTTGGAAGATCCCGCCATTCCCCGGAAAGGAAGACCTTTCCCGGTCTTCCGCATTTTCACGTGTATTTCTTTCGGCTCAACTTTTTCAAAGGCCTTTGACAACCAATCTCGATCCTGTCCCAGGATGGCTTTTCGCGCTCGAAGATCCAATAAATGAGCCGTCCGCGCATCCAAGGTTTTTAAGGACTCTTCATAATCATCCGATTTGACGGCGGGAAATTTTCGGAGAATCGCCTCGCGATTTTTCGGATCCCGCTTCCAAGCCGCAACCGTTTGAACGGGGACCGAAAGAGCGAGCTCTCCGACATGCACTTCCTTAATGAGAACACCTATCTCCTTTTCGATCAGGTCGGGTTCGGAAGGATCTTTTACCGGAAAATCCAACGAGAGGGAAGCGACCGGCTTGCCGAGTGCTTCCCAATAAGCTTCCAGCTGCATAATCTCCCCGAAATCCTTGCATTCCATAGATTTCGGAAGGGAGTATCTTTCCGTGCAAACGGTTTTTGAGGCATATTTTTCAAAGGGATCCAACGTAAAATGGTCCAAAATGACTCCCGAGGAAGCATCCTGCAAAAATGTCCGGCAAACAAGAACTTTTTGCCACAGGCGAATCAGATCGGCCGCATGCATACCTGCGGCCTCGGCACGAGCCCGTAAGTACATTTCGCCCGTCGCAAAATCTTCCGTACCGAGTTGTTTGAGAAGAGCCCTTTCTTCCTCGCAAATCCGGACCAAGTCTCTTTCGGCTTCCCGAAAAGAAACCCGATACCCTTTCTTTCCGGCAAAAGAAGCGGCTTGAAAAATGAAATTTCCCGCTTTTTCCGTCAAAACTTCCCCGAACCAATCCCCCGTCGTCCGGTAACCGTATAATCCCAAGGATTGAGGGACCAAAGAGGGGTCTTCATCCACGCCCGAGCGAGCTCCTCGTTCATATAAAGCCTGCCAAAGTCGTATCGGCGGAAACTTTCTTTCCTCGGCGAAGAGATCTTTGTGATAGGTAAAGGCCGTTAAATCATCCTTTTCCTTGCGCAATTTTTCCGTAAGCTCCGCAATACGAGGCGCCTGCGCCTCCCAAATACTTTTGGCATTCAGGAAAGAAGTACGCGGGTGAACGTAAGAGCGATAGCTCCGATATCTCTCTCGTCGTTCGGCAAATTCATCCCTTAACTCTCTCTCGTATTTTTCAGCCAGGAGAGAAACGATATCGGTAGCAACGAAAAGCTCGGCAAATACGTTATGAGGAAAAAAGTGCGCTCCGGGGAAATTCCCGTACAGTAGCTCCCCTCCCGCATTCGTCAACAACAACCGTTTCATTCTTTCGAGTTCCGAACGTTTGACCTTCGTTCCGGAAAAGGTCGTAAAGGCAATCGGATCGCGTCCTTCCCTTTGAAAAGGCTTGGAAGAAATGCCGAAAAAAAGAAGGGGTACGATCATAAATAAGGCAATGAAGATAAAAACGATTTTTTGATGTCTTTGAAAAAAAGTAAACATAAGGTCCCCTCGCTGAAACGAGGCCGAATATATAGCACATTACGAAAGAATCATACCAGAATTTTGTCCGAATTCACTTTTTTCGATAGCATCAATCAGAGCCTTGCGAATTTCTTTTCGATAAGCGCGGACTCCTTCGAGATCGAGATGATTACCGACGAAGAAATGACTCCGATAATAGAACAAATCGGCAATCTTCGTTTCCGGCAAAAGAATTTTTTCGAGAAGAGCTCGATCCGGCAGAGCGACGGCTATCGTCCCGTGATGCAATAATCCCCTCTCCGTCCTTCTTTGAGCGGCGCCTCCTGCCTTTTTCCCTCCGATCATGACGTCATACTTCGTCGGCTTGGCCATACAAAAAAAAGAAGCCGCCGAAGGATCCCCGGGATCGCTATCGTCTTCATAAAAAGTCATCTTTTCCGGCAAAAGAGAAAAGAGGGCTCGACGAACGAGCCCATTGACCCGGGCATAATTTTTCATTGTATTTACGGAAAAAAGCGGGTGTTTTGCGGGAAGAAAAAATGAAAAGGCAAAATCGCAAAAATGAAGGGTTATCCCGCCTCCGGTAACTCGCCGGGCAGAAGAGATGCCTTCCCGATACAAGGCTTCCCTATCGAGGTATTTCTCGATCTTCGTAAAATAACCGTACGTCAAACTCGGTGCCTTCCAATCATAAAGATGCAAGATCGGTTTTCCTTCCGGATCTAACGAATCGAGCAGCTCTCGATCCTTTTGCATATTTTCGAAAGCCCCGGTCGGCGGCGTTTCGATCAAATCAAATTCCATACCCTTCCCCGGAAAAAAAGCTTTTCTTAATTTTACTCCTTTAACTATAGAGAAAAAAATATTTTTGTCGGTAGAATCGGCCGAAAAAATAAAAAAACGGCAATCGTTTGCAAAAAAACGACCGAACTTCTAATCTGAGGTTAAGAAGAGAACCGTAATTTAATAAATCATTAATTAAGAGTATTTTATGTTTGACAAATTCACGAATAGAGCAAAACAGGTCATTAAATTGGCAAAAAAGGAAGCTCAGAGATTGAATCATAACTATCTGGGAACCGAACATGTCCTTCTGGGGCTTTTAAAATTGGGACAGGGGATAGCCGTCAACGTATTAAGAAATTTGAATATTGATTTTGAAATCGTTCGAGCCGAGGTAGAAAGGGTTGTCGGTTTCGGACCGGAAATACAAACGTACGGAGATCCCGCCTTGACGGGAAAGGTAAAAAAAGTTTTCGAAGCCTCTAATGAAGAAGCCGCTAATCTCAATCATAATTACGTGGGAACCGAACACCTTCTCTTGGGGTTATTAAAACAAGCCGACGGCGTGGCCGCTCAGGTTTTGGAAAATTTGAACGTTAACCTGAAAGAGGTGCGCAAAGAAATTCTGAAAGAGTTAGAAAGTTTTAACCTCCAACTTCCTCCCATCGGATCGACCGGGAACCCCCAACAGAATCCGGGACAGGGAAAAGCCTATGAACCGAAGTCTCTGAATGCCGATAAAACGCCCGCCCTGAAAGCCTACGGCCATGACCTGACGGAGATGTGTCGCGAAGGAAAAATGGACCCCGTCATCGGCCGCAAGGAAGAAGTGGAGCGACTGATTTTAATTCTTTGCAGAAGAAGAAAAAATAATCCCGTTTTGGTGGGAGAAGCCGGCGTGGGTAAAACGGCTATCGTCGAAGGGCTCGCCCAAGCCATTGTTACGGGGGACGTTCCCGATAACCTCCGGAAAAAAAAGCTGATAGCCCTGGACCTAACCTTAATGATTGCCGGAACGAAATATCGCGGACAATTCGAAGAGCGCATTAAAGCCGTTATGGATGAGGTTAAAAAACACGGCAATATCCTTCTCTTTATCGATGAATTGCATACGATCGTGGTGCCGGAGCGGCCGAAGGAGCGATCGATGCTTCCAATATTTTGAAACCTTCCCTTTCGCGCGGTGAAATCCAGTGTATCGGAGCAACGACGGTCGACGAATATCGCAAACATATCGAAAAAGATGCCGCCTTGGAACGAAGGTTTCAGAAAATCCACATTGCTCCTCCGAACACGACGGAAACCATAGAGATTTTGGAAGGCTTAAAAAATAAATATCAAGAACATCACAAGTGTATTTATACCGATCAAGCCCTGAAGGCGGCTACGAATCTGTCCGACCGTTATATTCACGGTCGATTCCTGCCCGATAAGGCTATTGACCTTTTGGATGAAGCGGGGGCCAAAATGCGCATTGCCATGATGAACCAACCGGATGACATCACGAAATTGGAAGCCACCATCGAAGAGACTCGTGTTGCCAAGGAAAAGGCCATCGACGGTCAGGAATACGAAAAAGCCGCAAAGCTCAGGGATAACGAAAAGAATCTTCGCGAAAAAATGCAAAAGATTCGTTCCGAATGGGAAGTCAATAAGGAAGAGCACCAAGTTATCGTAGACGAGGAAGAGGTAGCCGGCATCGTTGCAAAACAAACGGGCATTCCGTTGAGTCGACTGACCGAAGGAGAAACCAGTAAAATCTTAAAAATGGAAGAGACACTGGGAGAAAATATCATTGGCCAGAACGAAGCCATACATACCGTCTGTCGAGCGATTCGTCGTTCGAGAGCCGATATCAAAGACCCGAACAGACCGATCGGCGCCTTTTTATTTTTGGGGCCGACCGGTGTCGGTAAAACGTTACTTGCCAGACAATTGGCGATTCATATGTTCGGCGGAGAAGAATCGCTTATCCAAGTCGACATGTCGGAATACATGGAAAAATTTGCCATCAGCCGGATGACCGGATCCCCTCCGGGATATGTCGGCCATGATGAAGGAGGACAGCTGACCGAGCGCGTTCGCCAACGTCCTTACAGCGTCGTACTTTTTGACGAGGTGGAAAAAGCACATCCCGACGTCATGAACCTATTGCTGCAAATTCTCGAGGAAGGAAGACTCACCGATTCTTTCGGAAGGAAGATTGATTTCCGCAATACGATTATCATTATGACGTCAAATTTAGGTGCCGACCTGATTCGTAAAAGCTCGGAAGTCGGTTTCGGCGTTTCCGAAGGGGTCCCCGATTACTCAATCATTCAAGATAAAATCGAAAGCGCCGTAAAAAAACATTTCAAACCGGAATTCATCAATCGTATTGACGGAATGGTCATCTTTAAACCTCTGGATAAAGAAACACTGAAAAGCGTCGTTACTTTGGAATTCCAGAAGTTACGCAAACGCTTGATCGACAAAAATATTCATGTGGAGCTTTCCGAAGAAGCCGTGGCTTTCTTATTAGACAAGGGATTCCGTCCGGAAATGGGCGCCCGGCCGGTACGACGCATTATCGAAGAATATATCGAGGATGCCTTGGCCGAAAAGCTTCTGCGCTCGCCGCGAAACACCGCACCTATCTTCTACGAAATCGGTGTCGGCGAAGGAAAATTAGTTTTTGAAGAGAAGCCTTCTTCCGAAGGGGAGAAACAACCGGAAAGGGAATTATCCGGCAATCCCTCCTAAACGGTTTGTAAGCGACAAAGACCTGACTCCCATGCTTTGACATAGAGGAGCAGGTCTTGTTTGGAGGGTTTCCCCTTTAAGAATTCCAAAGCCGACGGATCGGTACAGAAATAAGCAATTTTCCCCAACAGATGTAAATGTCGTCTGTCATCCGATGCGAATAAAAAGAAAAGCGTATGAACGGGCTCGCCGTCCAAAGCACCGTAATCGATTGCCTTTTCGAGAAAAACGGGAACGATTACGTCATAAGATTCGGGAAGCAAAAAATCCCTTGCGTGGGGAACGGCCACCCCCTTATTCAGAGCCGTCGGCATTAGTTTTTCTCTCTCCGAAAGAAGTTCATATAAAACATCGGCATCCACATGCAAAAATGCGGCTACGTCCGCAACGCTTTTTTGTAAGACTTCCTCCTTCGTTTCCCCTTCCGCATCGTATAAAACGGTTCCCTTGTAAAGGGCTCGGTAAAAAGCAAAGGGCTGAACGCTTCGGGGAAGATCAGGACAAAGATCTTCGGGCTTCAGAGAGTGAATAATCCAACTTTCGATTTCTTCCCGACTGAAACGATACTCTCCGTTTAAAACGTAGGAGGGTATTTTTCCGGCTCCGAGCCAATGGTGAATCATTTCTTCGGAAACCTGTAAAAGCCGTGCCACTTCCTGCAAGGTAAGATCCATGAGTAAACCCCTCCTAAGATACGGATTGAAATAAGGGTATCATCCTTTCCGGAATAGTTAAGGTCAATAATTTCTTGCGTTTTTCCTCATCTCGGAGTGCGGAAGTCAGTCGAGAAAGAAGGCGTAAATATTCGGTTTGCCTGTCATCGGGACCGCCGATCAAAAAAATCAAGCGAACGGGGATATCATCCGGAGCATTCCACGGAATACCCTTTTGCAAAATGCCCAAAGCCATAAAGAAATCGTCGTAGACGGGTAATTTGGCATGCGGCATGGCAATACCCAATCCGATCCCCGTGGAGGCAATTTTTTCTCTTTCCAATACGGCCCGATAAAATTCCTCCGGAGAAGAAATATTTTTAACGGATACCAAGCGATCAATCATTTTTCGAATGCAATCTTCGGAACGGGTCTCTTCCAAAAACAGGACGCAATCCGGATCAATGATTTCTTTACATTCCCGTATGACCAAAACCGCCCTCGCCGCGTTGCGTGGAAAGAGCCACGGTCGCTTCACGGAACGTTACTCTTTTCGTTTCGGAAAATACCATCTGAGCCACACGCATCTTCGGCGTGATGACGAAAGGAAGGGTTCCGTGATTGATCAACAATACTTTCAACTCTCCCCGATAGTCG
>CAYGJM010000025.1:0-16848 GCA_964350295.1 uncultured bacterium
AAGGATGCAGGAAATCGCTTTTGAACGGAAGCGTTTCGGTTACCGAAGAATACATAGAATTTTGCAAAGGGAAGGCAGAAAGCGAGCCATAGGTATTAGAGGGATATTACCGGTTGTAACAAGAAGGAATCAAAGGTGGTCTTTGGATTTTGTAAGTGATTCTCTGGCCTCTACCAAAAACTTATAAATATTTAAGCGGATTTACTTATTGAGGTTGAGGAATGGAAGGCAGCTTTACAAAGCTATCATGTGCTGTATATCGGCGTAACTATTCCATTAGAAATTTTGGAAGCCCGAGAACAGGAAAGAGGTGACCGCTGCCTAGGCTCAGCCAGAGGACAATACTTCAAAGTACATGAAAATATCGAATACGACATCGAAATCGATACCCATTCTCACTCCCCAGAGGAAAATGTTGAAAGAATCAGAAATGCTCTAAATCAAAAACGCAGCAATCCATAGGATTCAAGCTCGACTAATTGGCGCATATTCCACAAATCGACACTGCGATTCAAAGCCTAATTTTTGGTAAAGACCTCTACCACTGGCTGAGGCTTGAAGAGTTGCCATATGATACCCTTTTTCCTTTGCTCTCATCAGTAAAGAAATCATCATCTCAGTTCCATATCCCCGCTTTCGGCATTCAGGTCGAGTCATCACATAGTAAATACCCGCAACATTCGCATGCAAGACGAGAACACCCGTAACAACGGGCATCTCTTCTAGATAACCAACGTAAATTTCCAGTGGAGCCCCTTCCCCATAAAGAGAAGAAGGAATCTGATTAAAAATTTTCTTATATACTTGTGTCGACCCCCCAATACTTACCAGAATATCTGCAAAATCTTTGAGAGCAATTTGATTAAGAGTCTGTTTTATACATAAGTCATCTACTCTTCTTGTAAATGTGCGAGAATCCAAAGGAAGACTCATTCCTATATCATCTTCTTTAGGGGATAAACCTTGCCCTTCTAGAAGAGAAGATAGGGATTTTGGTGTATCCCGCTCAGAAACCCACCAAGAAAAGGGCAAGTTTTTACTTTTGAATAGACCAAGGACATGTGAAATTCTCTCAACGGCATATTTTTCTTCAAAGCGAGCCCCTATGACATAGTTAAAAGTATCATCATCAATGTCAGCCATAACGACTGTGACATCAGGTTCATAGCATATTTTCATTATCGGAAGGTACTTGGCAAAGTAGGTCATATGAAGATGCATATTCGTTTCCATTGCTCGAATAATTTCTTCTTTTGACCACTCAGTTTTCTTTGGAACCACTTCTTTTTGCCAATATTTTCCGGTGTCCTGCTTAGCAGCGAGAAAGTCGATATTTTTAATAAAAGCTTCCTTACCCAAAATATAACGAACAATGTCTGATGAATCAGTTACTGACAGTTTTCTTTTTAAATCAGAGTACATATTCATTTCATCAGGGTGATTAATAAGATAATCACGGAACCTTAAATGTCTTGCTGCCTCCGGGTCGGAATTCTCAAAAATATGCAAGTTTACGGATAGAGAATCTCTTTTCCGAAAGAAACGTCTTTGTTTCATTCCATATTCACCAAGAGCAACATAACCAGCGTCTTCAAGAGAGTCATTAAATGCATCAATTTGAAGCACATCATTTGTAACTCCCAGAATATCGATGATTGGTTTGGCATAACATCCAGGAATTGAAGTACTACCTATGTGATGAAAATGAATTGCCAATTTCCCAAAAACACGCAGGAGGACTTTTTCTTCCTTTGAATATTGCTCTTTCCACACATGACCGTAAGGTAGCAGAACGATTTTGTGGACATAGTAAATATCCACATTAAATTCATGAAACTTGGTAGACTTCACCCTTGACATTCCCACTCTTACAGCGACTTTACCTGAGGCAAGATTTTCCGGTTCAATGATAGAAATGAGCTGGCTTATCCCAAGAGTATTGAATGCATATTCTTTGATTGCCTTTGCTGCTTCTGTTGCAAGCCCTTGCCCCCAATATTTCCTAGCTAACCTATATGCCAACTCCACGGAAGGAACATCATCAACAAGTTGGTAGATTAGTCCAGCAAGACCAATTACCTGCTCCGTTTCTCTGAGTATTACCACCCATAGTCCGTAATTATGTCTCTCGTAATGTAAAAGAATTTTATTTACATATTCTGCAATTCCAGATTCATCCAGTGCTCCTTTTAGGGAATATCGCATTACTTCCGGGTCACCTAAAATCGACTTCAATTGTTCAGTATCGTTTAAAGAGATTTTTCTAATAATCAGCCGAGGGGTTTCTAGAATCACATTCATCTGAGCAAATCCTTCAGGTTATTCCAATTAAGGTTAGATTATAGCACAGTTTCTTATCCTAGAATATCAAAATTTCTCATTTGAAACTGTGCCATCAGTGTGCCACAAAGCAGTATTCTAGTGTCTAATTGCATAAGTTAACAATCGTATTTTTTAGTTGAGCACCCTTTACTTCTCTTTTTCTCCAAACAAACGGTTTGGCCCCCTGATGATATACCTCAATAAATTCTTCTATTTTTTTCCTTAAGCATTCAATGCTCTCAAAACTTCCGTTCTTTAATGCTTTTCTCGACAAGATTCCAAACCATATCTCAACTTGATTGAGCCAACTTGCCGATGTCGGGGTAAAATGAAAAAACACATTCGGATGCCTTGCCAACCAATCCTCATTCCGTTTATGCGTGCCGTAATTATCTAAAATAATGTGAATCTCTTGATCTAAACCTATACCTTCTACAACAGTATCTAAAAATGCCTGAAAATCGGACCTCTTTTTCTGATTTGTAGTCTGCGTCTTCACGACTCCCGTTGCTACCGTCAGGGCGGCAAACAAGTTTAATACCCCATGTCTTTTATACGTGCTTTTCATCCCGTGTACGATTTTTTGGCTCGAAGTCTCCACATAACCTCTCTTCCGTTCAATGGCTTGAATACTCGGCTTTTCATCCACACATATCACAAGGGCGTTTTCCGGAGGATTGAGATATAGGCCTATGATATCGGCTGATTTCCTTGCAAACTCTTTATCCGTGCTGACGCACCAAATTCTGCATCTTTGAAGCTGAATGTCTTCTTTTCGAAGAATTCGCCAAACGGCATCGTCGGATGCTCCGACGGCAGCTGCCAAACTTTTTCCGTCCCAAGTTGATTGTCCCTTGGGAACGGGACCCTCCAAGGTATGAAGAATATTCGCTCTCAGATCATCCTTATATTTTTTTGGCTTGCCGGACCGCGGATTGTCGGTAAGACCCATCATTCTTTTAGCAGAAAATCTTGTCCTCCACTTTGCTACGGTAAATCGACTGATATTTAGCTCTGCTGCCACTTCAAGATTAGTTTTTCCTTTAGCACAGCAGAGAATAATTTCCGCTCGATCGTGTAAGCGTTTTTCTATTTTCCCCCCGTTAGCCCATTTCTCTAATTGATGTTTTTCATCTTCCGTAAGATTGATCTTCACTGCTTGCCTCGACATTTTCCTCTATAGGTTAATGTCGACTATTATATTGGTAAATTCAATTTTTGTTTATGAATTTATGCAATTAGACACTAATGCCCCTCAAAGATAAGATTCTTTTGCGGAAAAGGTCTATTATCGAAACGATCAATGATCAATTGAAAAATATTTCTCAAATCGAACATACCCGTCACGGAAGTCCTCGAAATTTTTTGATCAATCTCCCGGCTGGTATAGCAGCCTATACTCACCGAACTAAAAAACCGGCTTTGAAATTGGATGGTATCGAGAATCTTCTTGCGGTATAAAAAAACCAAAACTCAGGTTATTATCCACCTTATTCATTTCGAAGTGTACCGGCAGTGTGCCAAAACCTCCTAAGAATTAACAGCCGGATTAAAAAAGCAACTTGATACATGCATTAGAATAATCATTCATACAATATGTCGTATTTTAACTATTTTTCCGACATATTCTCATAATATGTTGTGTAATACGTCATATTTTGAATATATGTCGTAAATTTAACAAAAATCCAACATATGAATCCCTTTAACTCGAAAAAACCTTTCAACGAACTTCCCCTATTACCTCCCGAAATCAAATTAGAAACACCTCTTATCCTAAAGGCCTGCATCGAAGCTCATAAAGAACTTGCCCGCTTGAAAATAGCTGAAAGTCTCATCCCCAATCAAACCGTCCTTATTAACAGTATCCCCCTATTAGAATCACAAGCCAGCTCTGCTATTGAAAATATCGTCACGACAACCGACGAACTTTTTGAGCATTTCCAAGATAAGGGGGATCATATAAGTTCTGCCATTAAAGAAACGCTACAATACAGACAAGCTCTTTATCAGGGATTTCTATCCTTACAAAAACGACCCTTTTGTATTTCTACCGTTTGCGAGATTTACACAACTCTTCGACAGGTTGAAACAGAAGTAAGAAAACTTCCCGGAACAATCCTTATGAATGAAGCCTCTCGAAAAAAAATCTACACTCCTCCTGAAGGGAAGGATCGATTACGCAACCTTTTGACCAATTGGCAAGAATACATCCACCGAAAAGATGACATAGATCCTTTAATTAAACTGGCCGTACAACATTATCAATTTGAAGCCATACATCCTTTCCATGACAGAAACGGAAGGACGGGCCGTGTCATTAATTTGTTATATTTAATAGAAAAAGGATTACTGAATACTCCTGTTCTCTACTTGAGCGGCTACATTACTAAACATAAGACACAGTATTATGAAAAATTATTAAAAGTCACTTCGGAAGGAGCTTGGCTGGATTGGATTTTATATTTCTTAAGAGCAGTTACGGAAACATCCCGATGGACAACGGAAAAAATTTTTGCCATCCGGTCTTTAATAGAGGAGTCCTGCATCTTTATCAAAAAACATGCACCTTACATCTATAGTAAAGAATTGATTGATCTACTTTTTACACAGCCCTATACCCGTATCCATAATATCGTTGAAGCCAAAATAGGAGGTCGAGATAAACTTTTTATCAATCATCAATTTCTTACATTACTCAAGCAAAAGTAATCTATTGCCGTCTTAAAGAGATGGTAAACTCCACTTATTTTTCAATGCCTGATATTCGGAAAGAGGCAGCTGTACCAAAATCGGATTTTTTTCCCGATCAAGCCAAAATAAAATACGATTCAAATCCGACTGAGCCATAGCCGTACACCCCTCCGTTCCCGAATTTTCATTCTCCCAAATATGGATAAAAACGGCAGATCCTGCATTTGCTTTCGGGTTGGGAAAATTTTGAAGTATATTCACTCCGATCTCATAAAGGGGTTCTTTACGCATTTTCTCCGAGCTAAGCCAATCGGGAATTATTTCTTCCCTATCTACGATATAATTATAATAGCAAGAAAGGGGATCATCCACGGCCTCCGTAGAATCACGAAGAGGAAGGTATTCCATTTTTAAATGCCTCATTGCGGAATCGGGAGAAAAACCGAATGCACTACCCAAAGAGAAAAATCCTGCGGGAGACTTCCCGTCACCTTCTTCCTTATAAACCATTTCATCATTTGTCGGATGTAAGCCGATTCCCCAAGCAAGGCCATTTTTCCCTAATACAACCGGTATAGGTTCCCGAACGGCGACCCACTCCGAATCATTAGTCTCCCTTTCGTATAAACGCAGTTCTGCCCGCTTCTCGTTCCAATCCTGCGCCGTCACAACTAACATTTGATGATGCCCCTCCAAAGCATAACACCGGCATGTGAACAGACAAGCAAAAAGTAAAACGAATATTTTTAGTAAGCGCATTCGCATTTCTCCAAAGTTTGCAGGGAAGAATTTTAATTCGGCATCCTACCGATAAACCGGATTAATGGGAATGAAAATATCAATTGTACTCCGGTGCGTAAAATTTGCGTAATTCGGGGCTTTTTAGGGGGAAGCCCGACAAGTTCCTTTTTACGCATTTTCAGAGAAATTGCTCGGAGCGGGACTCGAACCCGCACGGGAAAAATTCCCAAGGGATTTTAAGTCCCTTGTGTCTACCATTCCACCACCCAAGCGATAAAATGAGGGATAATTTATCCTCTTATTCCCAATAGAGTCAAGAAGAATGGCTCTATTGAATAAAAAATGGGGTTACCGAAGCTTTTTGAGATTCTAAAGGGCTTTTTCTTAGGAATAGCGATTCATGCGAAAAGTTTTTCGGGGACCGGTGGTCGGTCCGGCCGGCCAAAGGATTTTTCTGGCCCAGTAGTTTGCGCTCCAGGGATCATCTTTGGTGAGCTCGCCGTTCCCGTTGCGAATGCCGGCGCTTCGGGTCAAATAGTTTTCTTTTGCCTTTTTGCCGTAATTGTGGCCATATCCCAGAGCACCGAAGTGTACCAAACGAACCCGTTTCTCCCCGTCTATGACTTTTACCGCTAAGACCATCATTTTTTTCCCTTTGGCAGTAGAAGCTATCGGCTTGTTCGGAGTAAACAGTCTTCCGCGATAGAGATATTTTCCCTTTTCCTTCGGGAGAGAAGATAAGGGCGTTCCCTTAACGACAGTCATTTTTTCCCCTCGGTTATCCCCCCTACTTATATAAAAAAGCGATTTTTTTCGAAAAGGATTTCCTTCCCAAATATTTTCGGAGTCGCTAATTTCCGGGAAAGGGGGATAAAATATGCTCATCGCACAAATTACCGATGCTCATGTCGTTGCCAGAAATGAACATTGGCTTTCCGAGCCCAGAACCGGTACGGAAAAAAGATTGATCCGAACGATCGATTATCTTAATTCCATGAATCCTACCCCCGATGTCATTTTTTTTACGGGAGATACAACGGAAAAAGGAACGAAGGAAGCCTATGAACACCTGAAAGACATTTTATCTTCCTGCAAAATACCCATCTTTCTCCTTCCCGGGAACCATGATAAAAGAGATATCATGCGTGATGTCCTGCAGACTTCTTACTTCCCCGACTCCGGATTTCTACAGTATGTCGTTGAGGAATATCCGTTGCGTTTAATCGGTTTGGATACGACGGTGGACGGGAAAGGGCACGGAATGATCTGCGAACAAAAATTAGCCGGATTGGAAGAGACCTTACGTAAAGAGGATAAACCTTTTCTGATCTTCATGCACCATCCCCCGATAAAGATAGGCGTCACTCTTTTCGATCGCATCAACTGCGGATTTACCCCCCGTTTCGAAAGCCTGCTTCGAGAAAACGGTGCTTTCTTAGGAACGATTACGGGCCACTACCACCATCTTTGTACGGGATCATTTGCCGGAAAGCCTTGTTTTCTGGCTCCGAGCGTGGCTCCGGTTCACTATTTTTCTCATCCCCGAGATGATTTCGTCTCGGCCCTGGAACTCGAAGATCCGGCGATTTCCCTCCACTCGTGGGCCGAAGAAACCGGCTGGATCAGCCGGGTCGTGCGTGTCAAAGAACACGTACACCGAATCGACTGGAAACTCCTCGCCGAAAATTCCTGACTCTTTGCGCTAGAAGCCCTTCTTCTTAGAACGGAGACTTTCCTGATAGATCCGACGAGCGAGGGAATCCAAGGTAACGGCTGCCGAGGGAGTTCCTTCCGTTCCCTTCCCTGCCACGTCAAAAGAGATATAATCGGGCAAACAGGTATCGATCACCGCAAACTGGTAACCGCAAAAGGGTTGATCGGAAATAAATAAAGCGGTGTGGGGACCGGGCTTTTTCTCCAGCCAAGCGATCAGGGTATCTTCCGTATTCGGACGCTTAAGGGTATCCCCCTCTCGCTTCATCGGAGCAGCAATAAAAACAACGGGTAGATTTCTCATCTCTTCCGGAAGATCCGTTTCTTCCCAAAGAAGATGGGCGGCTTGCGATTCGTTGTCGATGCGATCCAAAAAATCATCCACTCGAGAATCTAGAGGTCTGTCCCCCGTAAGCCATACGATCTCCCGAAAACGAACTCCTTCTTCCCAAAGCTCTTTGAGATAATTCAACCGTTTTTTCATGCGAGAAGTCGTCGCTCCGAGGATTAAGGCCTTGTCGTAGGAAGAGCGGCACGGTTTCTCGGAAGAAAACATCCCCTGTTCGGTCGCCCAATCCAGGACCGTTTGCTTTTGTTCATCGGAAAGCTCGGCCATTTCCCATCGCTCCCCGGCTTTTCGTAACCATCGTTTTTGTGTTTCGGCAATGATATCGGCATTTTCGGGAATTCCCAAAGAAGAGGTTAAAACGGCAAGAGCCTGCGCGTTTATCCGAGAATCTCGGAGGGGAAGAGCCGAAAGTACGCCGGAAAAAACGGACAATAAAAACAGAAAAATCAATCTTTGCATAAACATCTCCGCTAAATAATTAGGAGTATATCTCCCTCTTGATTTTTTAACCGGATAATCCGACTCGTCCTTTTTTTTCTTCCGTGTTATAAAAGAAAGAAAGCATCCGTTCTCATAAAATGAAAAAATGGTTTTTTCTTCTTTTTTCGGTTTTTTTTCTTATTTTCTGCATTACCGTTTATACCTATGATTTCTTTCTTCCGAAGGCTCCTTATAAAAAAGACCCTTCTTTCGTCTATCGAAAGACTTTTTCCGAGCTTTTGATTTACTCGGCCCAAGAAAACGGCCCCGCATTATCCTCTTTGCTTCAAAATCCCGACCTACCCTTCAGCCATAATCGCGACAAACAACGTCTGCGTCATGATCGCAAGCGATCGATCGCGATTCTTCAAGCGGATGATCACAAATGGATGATCAAACGTCATCATAATAAAGGCCTGTGGGATTGGATCACGAAATGTCCCTTTCGGTCCTCCAAAGCCTATCGGGCATGGCACTACGGCATTCAATTCAAAGAGCTGGGCATTCCCACGCCCGAACCGATTGCCGTTTTGGAAAAGAGAATCGGATTCGTATGGACGAAAAGCTATTTCATCAGCAAATACGTTGAAGAAGGGAGTCCCTTACGAGAAGAAAATCCGGAAGTTATCGAAGAATTGCTCCGCTTTTTAAAAGTCCTTTACCTTCATCATTATGTTCATCGCGATTTTAACAGAAGGAACCTATTAATAAAGAACGGATTGCCTATTTTCATCGATCTTGACGACGTACACCGCTATTGCTTTCGGAATTATTTTTTTCGCAAAAAATTCTATCGAAAGCATCTCTTAAATCCGGATTTCACTCTGAAGACATCTTTCCATGAATAAAAAGAACGTATTGAAAATCCGAAAGGGAACAACTCTGCTGATCCTTTGTTTCGCAACGTATGCCTGTCTATCCCTTTTCCCCGAAGAAAGGTTTCTTTCTTTTGCTTCTTTTCGTAAAGCTCCCGAACTGTATTGCCGGAAAACTTTCTTCCGAACAGCCGTTTGTCTCCGAACGCACCAAGCCGTCTTCGAACCTTTTTTCCGGGACCCGGAAAAATTCTTTTCCGAACCTCACGAATTCCTGAAAGAGGAGCCTTCTCGAAGAACCGTTATTCTCATTAAAATCGGCGGCCGTTCTTATGTTGTAAAAAAATATAATTACGCTCGTCTGGATTTGTGGCTGCAAAGGCTTCCCTTTTTTGCTTCTCCCGGAATGCGTGCTTTCTTTTATGGAAGACTTCTGCCGCAAGAAGGAATTCGAACGGCCGAACCTGTTTTATATATGGAAAAAAACATCGGTCCTTTATGGACCGAATGTTATTTGGTCACCGTATTTATCGACGCCCCTTCCGCAAATACTTTTTTTTCTTCTTCGAAAAATACAAGTGAAGAACGAGCGGAAATCCTTTATCGCTTACGAAAAGACTTGTCCGTTCTCGATCGCCTCCATACCGTACATCGAGACTTAAGGCTGACGAATATTCTGATTCACGATCATTACCCTTATCTGATCGATTTAGATGATATGCAGAAATATTCTTCGAGAACGTATCGAAAAAAGGCCGCCGTCAAACATACCCGAAAACTCATTCAAGAACTTGCAAAGGTCGACCCGGAATCCTCGATCGTATGCCGGAAGCTTTTTAAGAATGAAATAAGCGAAGAAAAGCGGGATCTTCTCTGATAAAGTCGAATTCTTTTTGCCGGACCTTCGTTTCGCAATCCCGGATTCCTCCTCGAACGGCACACTCCAACCAACCCAGCGTTCCTTTCCGATCCTTTAAAAAAGCTGCCGCAACGGCATTTCTGTAAGCAACTTCATAAGATTGCGAATCTTCGAAACAACGACTTCCCAAAGCGGCAACCAGCGGATAATCATTCAGAAGATAAGCCGCTTTATGAAGCATCATTCTACCGTTTACGGAGAGTTTTTTTTCGGAAGGTTTTAAAATATCGTATACCTCGCGAGAGTCTCCTTTTTTGTCGAAAAGAAAGGCTAATTGCTCGGAAGCCACGTCAAACAGCATTCCCTGACGAAGGTGTTGTCGCGCTTCTCGTAAGGCAATAATAGCCTCCTCTTCCTTCCCTTCTTGAATATGCCGTCCGGCTTGCGCCACTACATTCTGCCATTTTTCATTTTTATCTTCGAACGTCATATCCTTGATACGGTTCCAACCCGTAAAACTTTCAAAAGCCAACAAAAGAAGAATGGCCCCCAAAAGAATTAATCCGTACAGAAAAGAAGCAACGGCCAAAAGAACGGCTACGGTCATCCCGATAACCAACGTGATCTTCATCCCTCGATAACCGAAAATCTTTTCTGCCACTACCCGAAGCAATTGTCCTCCGTCCAAAGGCATAATCGGCAATAGATTGACGATCGTCCAAAAAAGATTCACATAAACGAAAACGGTCAAAGCATAAATAAGAAGCGGAATGGATTGCGGACCCATCGACAGCCGGATAAAATAAGCTGCGACAAATAAAAGAAATCCGGCTAGCGGTCCCATCAAAATAATAAGGAAGTCCTGCCACGGTTTCAGTTTTTTCCCGCGGTGATAGGTCAAACCGCCCATGGCCACCAACTCGATCGAAACTCGCTGCCCGAACCCTTTGGCAGTCAAGGCATGTCCGTATTCATGAACCAAAAGAGAGACGAGAATCACGATCGTCCACAGAAGCGTACCGACCGGACTCCAACTGTTCAACCAACCGATCAAAACGGCTATCACCCAAAAAAGAGGATGTATCGTAATCGGTATAAAGCGTCCGAAGCGAAGCATCGATGACCTATAACATCCTTTGCATGGCAAGTCCCATCTCGGCCGGCGTCTCCGCTATCGAAACTCCCGCTGCTCGCAATGCTTTCATTTTATCTTTTGCCGTTCCCTTTCCGCCCGAAATAATCGCTCCGGCATGTCCCATTCGCTTTCCGGCCGGGGCCGTCACTCCGGCAATAAAGGATGCTACCGGTTTCGAACAATGCGCTTTTATCCATTCAGCCGCTTCCTCCTCGGCACTTCCTCCGATTTCTCCGATCATCAAAATCCCTTCGGTCTCCGGATCTTTTTCAAAAAGAGCCAACACGTCGATAAAATCGGTACCGTTCAAAGGATCTCCCCCTATACCGACGCAAGTGGTTTGTCCCAATCCCAAACGGGTCGTCTGCCACACCGCCTCATAAGTAAGTGTTCCCGATCGCGATACGATACCGACTTTACCTCGTTTGTGGATATAACCGGGCATGATACCGATTTTACATTCGTCCGGAGTAATAATTCCCGGGCAATTCGGTCCTATAAGACGTGAAGTCTTACTGTTCTTCATCACCCGAGAAACTTCCAACATATCTTTTACGGGAATCCCTTCGGTAATGCAAACGATCACCTCAATACCGGCATCTTCGGCTTCCAAAATGGCCTCGGCGGCGAACGGGGGCGGTACATAGATTTGCGTGGCCCGGCAATCCAAAGCTTTTTTCGCTTCCCGAACGGTATCGAAAATGGGCAAATCCAGTATGCTTCCTCCCCCCTTTCCCGGCGTAACGCCGCCTACGTATTGCGTTCCGTATTCCAATCCCTGACGGGTATGAAATAAACCGGCCTTCCCCGTAATTCCCTGAGTGATCACTTTCGTATTTTTATCTACCAAAATAGCCATTACCGTACTTCCTTTGCCTCTTTGACAATTCTTTCCGCAGCTTCCGCGAGACTCGTTGCAGTAATAATGGAAAGCCCGGATTTTTTTAACAGGGAACGTCCCTCTTCCACATTTGTTCCTTCCATACGCACGACGACCGGAAGCTCCAATTGCAACTCTTGAGCGGCCGCAATCAATCCTTTCGCAATGGTAGCGCAATTCATGATCCCTCCGAAAATATTCACCAAGATCGCTTTTACTTGCGGGTCGGACAAAATGATTTTGAATCCTTCCGTTACCTTCTCTCGATCTGCACTTCACCCCACATACAAAAAGTTAGCCGGAGAACCGCCGTAATAGTGAATGATATCCATGGTAGCCATCGCCAATCCGGCTCCGTTCACCATACAAGCAATATTACCGTGGAGAGAAATATAGGATAAATCAAAACCCTTTGCGGCTACTTCCGCAGGAGATTCTTGAGAAGGATCGTAAAACCCGGCTATCTCCTCTTGCCGGTAAAGAGCATTATCGTCGACGGTTATTTTTGCATCGAGGGCTAACAATTGATCTTCCGGCGTCAGAATTAAAGGATTAATCTCCACGAGAGAGGCATCGCTATCCCAAAAGGCCCGGCCCATATTTTCGAGTAAGTCGGTCCCCTCTTTGGCCAAGGCCCCTTTCCACCCCATAAACTTGGCGATATACAACTTGTGATAATTTTTGAGTTTTCCTCCGAAGGAAAGAGGTATCGTCAACAATCGTTCCGGCATCTTTTCGGCAATTTCCTCAATGTTCATTCCCCCTTCCGGGGAGACGATGAGAGCCGGAGCCTTTCGCTCGCGATCCATAATCACGGCACAATAATATTCCTTTCGAATGTCGCAAGGGGGACCGATGAGAACCTTATGAGCCGTGATCCCCTCGGGTCCCGTTTGTTCGTTGATGATTTTCATCCCGATCATCCGTGAAGCCAAACGAAGGGTTTCTTCCCGATTTGCGGCAAACTGCACGCCCCCCGCCTTCCCTCTTCCTCCGGCATGTACCTGAACTTTGAGAACGGCTTTTTCCGTATTTAAGGTGTCGATGACGGTCTTTACCTCTTCCGGAGTGGAGGCCACCCCGAAGGGGGGAACGGGAACTCCGTACCTCTTCAATATCTTTTTTGCCTGATATTCATGTAGATGCATTCTCTTGTCCCGTGGATTTACATGCTGCGTTAATTTGCTTTATGTGCTAGACTTTCATTTCCGGCAACCCCAAAAGGAAGGATCGGCATGGTTTTTCGCTTCGTTACGTCCCTTTTTCTGAAAACCCGTTCCCTGCTCGGTGACGGCATTCGAAAACTTTTTTCCCGATCAATCGATGAAGACACCTTGGAGCGATTGGAAGAAATCCTCTATACGGCGGATTTGGGAACGAAAACAACTCTTGAACTCGTAGAAGATATCCGATCTTTTTACAAAAAAAATTCCGCCGTGGACGGCGATGCCGTTTTGGAACGTATCCGCCAACAACTCGCCCGATCATTCGAAGACCTATCTCCGCATATTTCACTGACTTCCCGACCGACGGTCATCCTGATCGTCGGCGTTAACGGCAACGGAAAAACGACGACCGCCGCCAAACTGGCCCTTCATTATAAGAATCAAGGGAAAAAAGTGGTCCTGGCCGCTGCGGATACTTTCCGAGCGGCAGCCGTCGAACAATTAACTCTCTGGAGCCAAAAAATCGGTGTTCCGCTGATTAAAGGAGCCCCCGACGGTGACCCGGCTGCCGTGGCCCACGATGCCCTGCAATCCTCCCTCTCCGGAAATGCGGATCTTCTCCTGATCGATACGGCAGGCAGATTGCACACCAAACTGAATCTGATGAAAGAATTGGAAAAAATCAAGCGGGTATTGGGTAAGCTTTCCGACCGAGCTCCCCACGAAGTTCTTTTGGTCATTGATGCCACCATCGGGCAAAATGCCATCGAGCAGGCCCGCATTTTTCACCGACACACTCCGCTTACCGGAATTATTCTTACCAAATTAGACGGAACGGCCAAAGGCGGCATCGTGATTGCGATCCAAAAAGAACTCGGCATCCCCGTTAAATTCATCGGTACGGGAGAAGGAGCGGAAGATCTCCAACCCTTCGACTCTACAAAGTTTATTGCGGAACTGCTTCAATAGCTTTTCATAAAAGCGGTAACGACTTCCAAGAAACGGGTCGGATGTTCTATCTTCGAATTATGCCCTCCGGGGAATAATTCGACCTGCGGATCGGTCAAATGGCGAATCAAATCTCGACTGTCTCGAAATAAAACCGTAATGTCTTCCTCGGCGACAAGAACCAAAGAAGGGACTCGAACGGTTTTTAACCAAGATGCCGAATGAAATCCCGCAAGAATTTCTACCCGCCGCATGAAAGTCTTAAGGCTTTTATAATAAGGATGTTTTTTTCTTTGTGCCGTGATTTTTTTTAAATCATCCTCGAATTGTAAAAACCTCGAAGAAAAAATCCAAGGCATCATCAACTTATAAAAAGCATCGTCCCTGAAATCGTCCGCAAAAATAATACCCACCTCTTCATAAGCCCAAAGAGCTACGGCGGAAAGCTTTAAATATGAATTCGCCAATATCAGGGTAAGCAGCCTATCCGGGTGTTTTTTGGCAAAGAGTTGGGCAACGCAACCCCCCATCGAATCTCCGATAACATGAAATTTTTCTATTTTCAGAGAGTCGGCCAAAACAGCCATATCCTGCACCCAGTCGAGCATCGTGATGCCCGGAGCATCCCGATAATCGGGAAGAATGACTCGGAATGACTCGGATAAATAATCGACAAGGAATGAAAAACCGGCGGGTCCGTCCAAAATATCGCTCAGCAGGAAAACGGCAGGCCCCTCTCCTTTTTCTTGGTAATGAATCTCTTTGCGACCGACTTTGACGACAGCCATGAAAAAGCCCCCCGAATCTTCATGATATCGGGAGGGCTTTTAATTGTAAAGTCGGTTTAACGATTTCGGTCGGATGAAGAAGAAAAAATCTGCAACAAATACCAGAAAACCATGATCACGTTAATATACATCCGAAGAGCCATGATCAAAGAAAGTTTCATGGACAGGGTCGAATAACCGTCGACTTGCCGACTCATTCTCTGAATCTGATCGGCATCATAAGCCGTTAAGCCGACGAAAACCAACAAACCTAGATAGCTGATCACCAGCATCATTTTTGTTACCGGCATAAAAAGAGACAAGATCATGTAGAGAAGAGAAACGGCTGCCAATCCGATGACGGCAATGGAAAGAAGTCGTCCCAAAGAAGTCATATCCGATTTACCGAAAACCCCATAGGCAACGGCCAGGGCAAATAAAAGAGCAGCCGTTCCGAAAGCCGACCAAATAACCCCGCCGCCGAAAGCCGCGGCAAAGCCGGGAAGGGCCGTTCCGAAAAAGACTCCTTCCAACCCGGAATAAGCCATAAAGAGAGTAGCTAATCCCGTAAAGGAAATGCGTTGGATCGAAGAAGAAATAGCCATGGCAATGATAAAAGTTCCCAAAGCGGTGACCCACCAAAAAGGCATCAGTTTTACGTACAATCCGGTTCGAAAAACAAACCAAGCGATAAAGGCGGTAAAAGCAAGACCTATCGTCATCCAACCGTATACTTGCGTAGCGAACGTATTGACATTTTGAATCTCTTCTCGAGATCGAGGTTTTACATATTGTCTGTCATATATGGCCATACGAACATCCTCTCTTGGATTCTTTATTTACGGGCTCATTATAGGCAAAAAAAACTATTGATCCAAGAAAAAAGGACAAAAATATTTTTTCACAAATCTCTTATTACCAAAGGCGAAATGCATATCCGACCACTGAAAGCATCTCAAAAAAACCGAACAAAAACAAAATAATTAAAAAAATCTTTCCTCCTTTCGGACGATAGATCGAATCTTCCTTGAGGACATACCGTTTTGACCATACCATGAGAATCGGAAGAAGCCCCAGTAAAAAACAGGATCCGATCCCCCCGGCTAAATTAAGAGCCTTCAAAAAAATATGCGGAAAATAAATAGCCAAGAGAAGAGGAGGAGTAAAAATGAGGAAACAAAGAAGAAGCTTACCCCCGTGATCTTTTTTTATTTTTAATCCGTCGGCCAAAAAATCTCTTAACCCCAAAGCAACCCCCAACAGAGAGGAAGCCAGGGCAAAAAAAGCAAAACTTTGCCCTAAAGAAGAGATTTTTCGGGCACCCATGATCCGTTCCAAGGGATAGACGGCCGATTGCCCCGCACGGAGAGACTCCAAAAGATATTCTTTCGGCGTGATACCTAATATAAGAGCTTCCCATAAGACATATACGACGAAAGGAATAAAACTGCCGATTAAGATTGTCATTCTCAAAATCTTTGCGTTTTTTTTCATATAGAAAGTCAAACTCGGAACCACTCCCTGATAACCGAATGCCGTGAAAATAACGGGAAAGGCCGAAAGCGAATAAGTAAAGTTACCTCCTGCAAGACGATCGAAGCGAATGAAAGGCAAACCGTACGCGATAAAAAGTACGTAGGTAAGAATCAAACCGAACATAAACAGGTTATTAATGTTCTCTACGGCGCGAGCACCGAGGTAAATGATCGGTGCAAAAATAGCAAAAAAAATCATGGCACACAGCCATGGAGAGAGGTTGCTGCCCGCAAAATAACGAATAAAATCCTGCGTTCCGACAACATAAGCTACGGTCAGGGTATAAAAGAAAAAAAGGTAGACCGCCCAGGTAATTCCCGAACCGAAACGGCCCAGTGTCTTACGAGCCAAGGTAACGATATTTGTCTCTTCTCCGATCCACAGACAGAGTTCGAGAAAAAGAAGGCCGGTTGACGCCATGAAGACCCAGGTACACGCGTATA
>CAYGJM010000026.1:0-3254 GCA_964350295.1 uncultured bacterium
GGCACAAACGGCTGCCGAAGGGGCCTCCTCGGCAAGAGGATGAATATAACCCTCCTCGATGAATCGATGGTTTAATCCCTCTTCCAAGGAGGTCAGGTTAACGATTTCTCCCCCTATTTTTATCTGTCTTTTTAACCTTCCGGTCAAGATCAATCTCCCTTCATCATCCACGAATCCGAGATCTCCCGTCCGAAACCATCGTTTCCCGGAAATTTCGATAAAAGGGGAAGGAACGTCTCCCAAATAGCCGTGAAAAACATTCGGTCCGGCCGCCAATATGTGACCCGTTTTTCCTTGAGGTAGGACTTCCCCCGTCTCCGGATGAACGATAAGGAGGCGAACCTCGTCCAAAGGAGGGCCGACGCCTACCGATTTGCGGTGAGGATAATTCAAAGTCAGTATGGGGGAACACTCCGAAAGACCGTAACCTTCGATGAAATCGGCTTCCGGCAGGCATTCCTTGATTCTTTGAATCAGAGACTCCGGCGCTTTTTCGGCCCCCGAAATAATAACGCGCAACGAACGCAAGGAAGCATCCGAACCGGGTCGAAGAATTCCCTTTAAAAAAGTCGGTGCTCCGGCTAAAAAAGTAATTTCTTGTTCATCGATTATTTTGGCCAATTTTTTAAAATGAGTCGGATTCGGATAATAAATGACCTTCACTCCGGACAGAAGAGGCAATAAGGACGTCACGGTCAAACCGAACGAATGGAACGGGGGAAGGAAACCGAGCATGACATCGCGACAGGAAGCATATACCCTGGAAAAGGCCTGCTTCATGTCACTTAAAATATTTTCGTGCGTTAAAGGAACGCCTTTCGGCATCGCTTCGGTCCCGCTCGTAAATAAAATAACGGCCGGATCCGTTTTTTTGATTTCCGAAATACCCGATCGCCGTAATATGGCCCGTAGCCCTCTTCCAATCAAGAAAAGTGCTTTTATTTTCTCCGGAAGGGTGATTTCTTTTTTTAAATCTTCCAGCATAATAAATCTTTCCTTCAAGCCGGACATATCGATTTCATCCAAAGCATTCAGAAAAAATTGAGAGGTAATGATTTTTTCGAGTTTCGTTATTTCCAACAAGCTATCAATATGTGCCCGACCGATGGTCCAGTTCATGATAACGGGAATTTTTCCGGCAACGAGAGAAGCCAAAATAACGACATTTACGGCGACGGAAGCCGGGAGCAGCAGGCCCACGTATCTTCCGGGTAACTTCTTGATCTTTCCGGATAAAAGCAATACCGATAACATGAGTTTCTCGTAAGTCACCTCTCCGGATGAAAGATCGGCGCAAGCTATTTCCTTTCTTCTTTCATAAGCCTTTCGAAAAAAGCTTTCCGGAAGAGTCTCTCCGGTAACGCTGGCCCTTCTTTCGGTTTTAACGTTCTCTTTTTGCAAAGAAGGGTTTTTAGAATTTCCTAATGAAGATTCTTCCGAAGAAGCCTGTGCCGCATGATACATTACCGTAGCCACCGTGGTTAATTGATAAGGTTGTACGTTCCTTACATAATACTTTTCTTCTAAAAATGTCACCAAATCCTGAATATCCAACGAATCGAGTCGTAAATCTCGGAATAAATGCATCTCCGGACGAATACGACTCGAAAGACATTTCGCGGTATCGGCTAATTTTTCTCGAATTTCTTTTTGTATTTCCTCGGGGATATTTTTCGCCTCGGTCAATACGATTTCCGGACGATAATTCCCCTTCGTTTTTCGAAAAAGAAAATGATAGGGCACGAAAGTAAGCGGATCTTCTCTTCGGTTATACCAATTTTCCAAAAATTTATTGAGATCCTGTCTTGCTGCCGCATAAGGGAAAATATCGTTTACGGGCTCAAATTCCACGAGAACCTTTCGTTTGGGAACGAAAAAAAACCCGTTCAGAAACACCGTTTTTATACCGTGCAATACCATGGATCCGAAGGAGACTTTAGACCCGGTGAAACCGACGGAAAAGGAGCTTCCCCATAGTCCCGTCGTTCGGACGACTACGATATTGGCGTCGGGATAGGCCTGTAAAATTTTATATAATCCGGAGGCTCCTCCGAGTCTTTCCTTCGAAGAGCTTTTCAAACGACCGGCGGGATAGAGCAGAAAATTCTCTTTCCTCTTTAATCCTTCGACTACTTCTTCAAAAGACTCCTCGGCCCTTTGCCGATTCGAAGAAGTACATCGCTCATCAAAATTCGGGACGGGAACGGCCTTCATTAATTTCATGGCACCCCGAATAACGGGAATGCGAATAATCCATTCTACGATAACGGGACGTTGTTGAAATTTTTCCCAAAGAGCAATTCCGACGATCAAGGGATCGGTTTCGGAAGGATGGTTAGGTAAAAATAAAATGCCCCCCTTTTTCCGGAGATTTTCCGGGGTAAGAGTTGCCAAACCTCGATATTCGGGACGATATCGAACTTTTACGATCATGCATAAAATTTTAAAAACCAACCACTTTCGTATTTTCTTATCCTTCATGCCCTAAAAACCGCCCAAAAAGGCGACCTCTTATATTCGGGGTATCACTTACGATATTTATATTCAAAGATTTTCTAAGAAAAAGAAAGAAGGGCCTTTTGTAACTCCGACAAAATACGCCGAGAATCGGGATAGGTCAAAGCTTCTCGAGCTTCGGGAAAGGAAAACCACCGGACCTCGGAAATTTCCCTCTCATCCGTTAGCGACGCCTCTCCCGTGACGACGGCCGCGTAATAGGTCACATACTTACGAACCGGTCCCTCGGGCCTCTCTACAACATAATCTTCCCGAAATAAAAGACCTTCAAACCATTTTTCCGGAACCAGGCGCGTCTCTTCGAAAAGCTCCCGACGGGCCGTTTCTTGCGAGCTTTCTCCCGGGTCGATATGCCCTTTGGGGAAAGAAAGATAATTGCCTCTCACATGGCGAACCAATAACACTTCGTACTCGCCCCGATCATTCTTGCGGAGGGGAATGACCCCGGCACACTCTTCCCGATCAACCACGGTAAGGAGCGAAAACAACGGAGGCATTATGACCGCCGAAGCCGAAAGAGTTCGAAAGAGCCACCTTTACCGGATGTTTCCGAGCGATATTGGGAATAACGTCGACGGCCAATCCGGGTTCCGGATTTTCGTGGTTGATTGTCGGATGCAACCACCCCGTTTCAATGGCTTTGACCGTTGCAATGGCTTCCACCCCTCCGGCCGCACCGAGACAATGGCCGATCAAGGACTAGGTAGCATTCATTTTTTTCGGACTCACGTATCCTC
>CAYGJM010000026.1:3264-16792 GCA_964350295.1 uncultured bacterium
AACGCCGGCATCTTCAATCGCATTCTCGATACTGAGAGCCACCCCCAAACCGTCTTCCCGCGGATTCGTGATATGATGGGCATCGCAAGACATTCCCCCGCCGAGATATTCGGCATAGATATGAGCTCCCCTTTGCAAAGCATGTTCCAGACTCTCCAAAACGAGTACGCCGCAACCGCTTCCGATCACGAATCCGTCTCTTTGCGTATCCCAAGGTCGAGAAGCCTTTTCCGGGTCGTCATTCCTTTTCGAAAGAGCTTGACAGGCAATGAAGCCGCCTACTCCCAAAGGCAATAGGGCATCCTCGGCTCCCCCTGCCAACATGATATCGGCATGTCCCAACCGGATATGATTGGCCGCATTGATAATCGCAAAGTTTCCGGTCGCACAAGCCGTCGAAACGGAGTAATTAGGTCCCATAAACCCGGCATCCATGGCCACCAAGGCACTTCCTATATTGGTAATGATGTGAGGAACGAAAAAAGGAGTAATCCTCTGATATCCCTTTTCGATAATCGTTGAAGAGCCCTCGAAGAATACCTTCATTCCTCCCATTCCGGAGCCGATCAATACACCCGCCTTTTTTTTGTTTATTCGATCCAGTACGTCTCCCCGCAAACCCGCATCTTCCAGGGCTCTTTTTCCGGCAACCATGGTATACAAGGCATAGGGATCCAGGCGTCTGATCTGTTTCTTATCAACGTAAGGCTCCGGATCGAATCCGGTTACTCCCGCGGCAAATCGAGTCGTCATCTCTTCGCAAGGAAATTGATCGATGGGTCGAACCCCGCTCTTCCCTTCCAAAAGACTTTGATAAAACGTATTGATGTCGGAGCCGAAACAAGAAACCAATCCCATTCCCGTAATAACGATACGTTTTTTTTTCATGTGCTTACCTCGCTATTTAACAAATGATTTGCCTTTCAGGATCAATAAGGCTTTCTCCGCCATATCCCCCTGTAATTCGATAACCCGATCCCTTACGGTACCCCCGCAAAGACAGCCTTGTCGCAATTCTTTTACCGTTCGCCTCAATTCCTCTTCGGGCACGCCGGAAATAACGGTTACGACATGACCTTTTCGCTTTTCCCTTCGAACGGAAAAAGGAGTTTTACTCTCTTTTTTTTCCGGAGGGATCCGGTCTCCGCCTATCGTAAAGGGCATTCCGTCTCCGAATCGACCGGTGAAGATTCGACGAGAGTACCTTCTTCCCACAATCTTTCCAAACGGTATTTTTCTCTCGTTTCCGGAAGAAAAAGATGGATCACGATCCGTAAATAATCCATAACGACCCAGGACCCCTCTTGCAAGCCTTCCACAAAGGATGGCTTGAGTCCCGCAAGAGCCAGGTCTTCTTCGACGGCTCGAGCCAAAGCTCTGAGATGACGATCGACGTTCCCTTCCGCAACAATGCAATAGTCACACATAGAGGAGACTCCCCTCAGGTCAACGGCAAAAATATTTTTACCCGACTTCTCCTGCAGGGCTCGAACGGCCGTATCAACGGCTTTTCTCGCACTCTCTTCTCGAAAAGGTTCATTTTTTACAACTAACATTAAAAAAATAGGGTGGTTATTTATTATAAAATGAGATTTAGTATAACTGATGGCGACAAATGTAGTCCAGGACTTTTGCCGGCAACAGGTGAGCACAGCATAGATTATTTTTGAATCTTTCCCGTATTTCCGCCCCCCCCGTTTCTATAATCCTCGTTCGGAAGATCCGGTGATCCATAAGCTCGAATAAAGGAGAGATTTTTTCAAAATCCGAGAGATCGGGACGAGATCGGGTAGCAATTAAAAAGGGAACTTTTTCAATTAATTTATGGATATTATACCAACGATCCAAAGCCGGCAGGAGATCATCGGAAATAATCACGAAAAGTCGGGTATTCGGATACCGATCCGATAAACGACAAATTGTTGAATAAGTATAGGAAGGTCCTCTTGAAGAAGCCTCCTCATCAATTACCCGTAAGCCCGGAATCCCTTCCGTTCCAAGCATGGCCATCTTCATCCGGTGCCGGATATCCACGGGAGGAGTCTCTTCCTTAAAGGGAGAAACGAAAGCGGGACAAATCCAAACTTCGTCCAAACCTGCCTTTTCCTTCATCTCCAGGGCCACATTCAAATGTCCCGAATGAAAGGGGTCGAAGGTCCCTCCCAGAAAACCGATTTTTTTAGGTAATTCCATTAAATGTGCCGTTTATTTCATCGGTTATTTCCCTTCATGCTAGCTTCTCGACGGAAATAATGCGAGTTTTTTTCCTTTTTGACTTTCCGCAAGACGAAGAATATTTTTACTTTCTATAAAAGTTTTACACCTTTTTTTCTTGTCTTATCGACCGAATCGGTCTTTTCCTCTCTTCGGGCCTCGGGAGGAGCCGATCTCGTCAACCTTTGGGAGATCTCCCGAGAACGGGTCTTCTTTCTTTTATTTAAAGGGAAAAAATACCGAAACTTGCGATCCGATTGCCGACTTATTGCTTCAGCGTTTGAAAAAATACCGCGAAGATAAATCGTCTTCGAAAGATATTCATTGCTTACTACGAAACACCCCGAGAGGGCATATAATATAGAGGGAATGAATTCGACCGGAAGACCCGGAAAATGATTTAGTCGGAAGATATCGCGTATTTTATTTCGAAGAATCCTTCTGAAAGAGGGCTTCCAGTCTATTCATTTTATTTTTCCCGTTGACCAAAAGCTCATTATAAGCCATGGCTTTTTCAATACTTTGATTGGAAGCACTTAATGCCCTGCGATATCTTTCGTTATCTTCTTTCAGGTGACCTTTAAAATAAGTAACGTGTGCCAAAAAATCGGCAGCTTGCTCTTTTTTTCGGGCCATATCGAGAATCTTTGAAACGATACTTTCTTTTACACCGTCCAACGATCTCTCCGCCCGCAAATTACCTTCTTCGCTTTCATTAGTGATTTCTTTAAATAAGTCCCTATAATAGGAAAGAACCGTCGACAGATTTTCTCGTTGATGTTTGTCAAAAGCATCCAACTTCTCGTCCATTACCGTTTTTTCTTCCGGGACGGGTAAAGACTTTCGCTCTTCCTTGGGCTTTTTATTTTTTTTATCTCTTTCTTTGATTTGATTCCAGTAATGACTTAATTTTTCCCGACTCTGCGAAAAAACGGTCGCATTTAAAAAAATATTCTTTGCAAATGATTGCAATTCCTGAATTTCCTTTCGGATGAGATAGGGTGGACCGTTCACGCTTTCTCTCGGGAAGCGATGTCGAACAAAGGATTGAAGATCCTCGGAAAATCGATGACTGATTGCCGACAACAATTCTCGTTTTTTAGGAAAAACCACGTCACTTAAACAATGAATGCGATCCAAAAGGCGCTGTTTTTCTTGAAAAGGAATCCGTAAGGCAAAAATTTCTTCTTTTTCTTCATTTAATTTTTTCGCAAACCGAGAATAATGTACCAGCCGTCTCTGATAATCCTCATATAGGTCTCGATTTTTCTCAAAAGAGCCTTCGCATGCAGGCAGAGCCGGAACGGGTGTTTCCTTCAAAAAATCGGCAGAAAAGGGTAAAAGTCGTTCCAAATATTCCAACTCTTTCTCTATCGTATTGCAACGTATACGCGTCTCTTTTTCCGCCTCTTTGCGAAGGCAATCGATTTCTCGGGTCACCCGAAAATATCGTTCCCACAAATCTTTCTTGCGAGAAAGAAAATCGGTATTTTGAAAGTAAGAGAGGCAAAAACGTCGCATTTCCAAAATGCGACGCAAGGAATCAGGTGCTTTTGACGTTGCCTCCCGAAGCATATATTCTAATATTTTTTCAATTTTTTGATCGACTTCTTCGATCTCATCCACATTCGGAACATACCGTAACGTCGACATATTCTTCTCCGATCTATTTCTTTCCGTCCGTGATCATTGACGAAAAGACCCTTTAAATAAGAACTCCTCAAAATACAGGTTCATCCCTCGTTAGTCCAGAGATTTCTTCAAAAGGGTTCCTGTAAGTAATCCTGCATGATGATATCGGCGGCAATTTCATGATCGTGTATCTCCAAATCCAACCAACGAAATGCGGGTTCCTTGCGAAACCAGGTAAATTGTCTCTTGGCATAATGACGAGAAGCTTTTTTAAACTCCCGCAAAAGAATTCTTAGATCTTCCGGACTTCTCTCCCCCTTTAAATACTCCAGACATTGTCGATAACCGATGGCTCGGGCTGCCGAAGGATTCTCTTCAAGACCTTGTTCTGCCAAAGCTATCGTTTCTTCGATCAGCCCTTCTCGAATCATGGCTTCGCATCGATTTTCAATATCCGCATAGAGGTGCTCTCTCGAACGAAAAAGAAACCAACAGCGAAAATCATATTCCGAAGAAAAACTCCGTTGGTTTCTTGCTAAAAGGCTGACCTTATTTTGCGTCAAAATGATGATTTCCAAAGCACGAATAATTTTTACTCGATCGTGTTTCGTGATGGTTCGAGCATATTCGGGATCTAATTTTTGTAGCCGATCATACATCGCCTCCGGACCGAATTTTTCCATTTCCTCTTGAAGAGAAAGTCGAATTTTCGGATCGCTAGGAGGGCCTTCCGGTGGGCCGTACAGTAAGGCGTGAATATAAAATCCGGACCCGCCCGTAATGATCGGCACTTTATTTTCAAATAATAACGCATCCAAGCATCGTCTTGCTTCGCGGAAGTAATCCACTACGGTCATCGGATCCCGAACATCCCTGACATCCAGGAGATGATGCGGGACCTTTTTCCTTTCCGACAGAGTTACTTTTGCCGTTCCGATATCCATTCCTCTGTATAACTGCATGGAATCGGCCGAGATAACCTCTCCTCCCAAATGTTCCGCAATCCGCAGAGAAAGAGCCGTTTTACCAACGCAAGTCGGTCCGGCTAAGACAATAACCGACTTACGCAACTTATCGGAAGCGTAGGTTTCCCGTTCCGCTTGGGGATCCTGAAACCCTTTCAGAATCTTCTTTAAACAATCTTCTTCCGAATGAGTTCGAACCACAAGAATCCCTTCCGACAAATGATTTTCGCATCGGAGACTAACATAATTTTTTTTTTTTTAAAGGAGATTATAACTCAACACGTTGTTTTTTTTCACGAATTCCGTTATGTTAGCCTTTTTCTGCCGGAGTAAAAACGTGAAAAGAAAAATGCTTTCGCCTTTGATCGGCGGCATACTTACCGGTTCGGTACTTCTTTTTAATTGGGCTTCGAGGCATCCTTCACTTGTTTTTTTTGAATCGACTTTCCTGGGTTTTTTCCGCTTTTTCCTTCTTTCTTCCCTTTTTACGGTTCTTTTTTCCCTTCTTTACGCCATAAACCGATACCTTTCGGGGAATACGCCTAAAAAAACCTTCTTTATCGCAGCGGAAAAAGGGAGCTTTTTCCTTCTCCCCCTTCTCCTTGCCAAAAGATATTTCATCATTTCCCGAGCAGCGGGAAATCGCTACTACCTGTGGGTCTTTCTTTCCTGGTCCCTCCTGCATCCGATTCTCTTTTTTCTTTCAACGGATCAAAAAACTCGTCGGGCCATTCCCGAAAAACTTTTTCTTTTAGGACAAAGATTTTTGAAAAAAATAGATTTTTTTTTTTCAAAAAAACCGATTAATTTCTATTACCTTCTCTACTTAAGCCTTCACTCGCTCTTTTTAAGCTCCCGCTATACCCCTTCCTTCCTTTTGAAAACGACCGTTCTTTTCTACCTTTTTTTCTATCTTTCCCTTCTTCCGATTCTCCACCGCATCTTTTCTCGTAAAGAATCGATTGCGGTATGGATCGTTCTTCTTTTCAGCGTTTTACTCTCTTTCGATCTGATCAGCTATCATTTCTCCGACTTCCATTTTCTTGATGCCTTTCGTCTCGTTTTCGGAGAAGGGATCGCCGAAATTCCGAAATTACTCGAAGGAGCCGATCTTTCGCCTCTTGCTTTTTTTGCTTCCTTATTTTTCCTACTTCTTCTTCCTTTTGCCGGACTATATGCCTATCATAAGTTGCCGAAAAAAAATATTCATCTCCGTCCGATAACGCCGCTCTTATCGGCTTCGCTTTTTTTTACGTTCATTTTTCTGGCCGAGCAACGCATTGAAAAAACGCTGCCTCCGGAAAAGCAATGCTCCTATTTGAAAAACACTCCTTTTCATTCCTTTTTTGTCCGGCCGAAAAAAGAAATTATTGCGTTCCGACGATCCTTTCCTGCACCTCCTACGGAAGAAAGCACCCGAAAATACCTTTCGAATGAACCTTTATCGGGAGAAAAAAAACCTTTCATTTTTTTAATCGTCATCGAGTCGTTAAGGGAGGATTTTCTGAATGAAAAAACGGCCCCCTTTCTGACCGAATTTAAAAAAACGTCTCCTCGATTTACGTTTACTTCGTCGAACGCAAACGTTACGCACATCTCTTACTTTTCGATTTTCAACGGCTATAACCCCCTTTACTGGATGACGTGTCGCAATCGGGAGGATACGGAAGGCTCTCTTCCCTTGCGTTTGCTGCAGCGCTCGGGATATCTCTCTGCTGCCTTTCATTCTTCCCATTTCAAGTTCTACCGTATCGATGAAGTATTATTCGGGAAAAACCGTTCGCTTCCGGATCATCTCTACGAAGGGAAGAAAACCTCCGAAAACGTTGCCCTGCGTGATCGAAACGCTTTGAAGGAAATAAAGGAATACCTTTCCGACCGGCCGGAAGGGGCTCCGTTATTTTGCACCCTTTTATTGGATTCAACTCACCACCATTATTACTGGGATACCGAACGGGATCCCCCGTTCGTTCCCTATCTCAAGGCTTTCAACTATGCCAACAAAGGAAAAAAACAACTCGAATTAACCAAAAATCGCTATCGAAATGCCATTCATTACGTCGATTCTCTTCTGGAAGAATTCATTTCATTTCTGAAAAAAGAAGATCTTTATGATTCTTCCCTCATCGTCATTACCGGCGATCACGGAGAAGAGTTTTTGGAACAAGGACACTATTTCCACGGATCGGCACTTTGCTTCGAACAGTTTCGCGTGCCCATCTACTACAAGTTTCCGTCATCCGAAACAAAAAAAGTCCATCAACCGATTACGTCGCATGTCGATATCTTTCCGACAATCTTCGACGTAATCGGCATTCCCGTTCCGGAAGGGGCCCTTTTCGGTCGATCCCTATTTTCTCCGGGTCCGCCGATGATTTTCGCTTGCCAATCTTCTCCGAGGGGCAACCCTCATCGATTTTATTTATTTGACGGTCAGGTAAAATTAGAAGCCCAATTCACCAGAGAAGAAAATATATACGCCGCTACCTCTATCGAAGTAATCGGCATAAAGGACTCTCGAGACAAACCTTTGCCCGATCGCACTCCTCTTACGACCTTTCGGCAACCTTTGGAAGAGCTCTTCCAATCGGCGTTAGATACGCATCCGGGAACATTCTTAAATCAACGATAAGAGACTCCGAGAATGCAGGCTCTCGAAGATTTAAAAAATAGGAGATCTGTTCTCGGTAATGATCTTCGGTCAGGCGCAGATATCTCTTCGGGAACTTTCCGGAGACTTCTTCTTCCAAGGTGACGATAATTTCTCGTTGTGCCGAAGAAGTCGGCTCTAATCGAGAAACGTCTATGCCGACGAGACGAAAGCGATCATTTTTCGGATGCATCAAAAGATCGTACAAGGCCAAAGCCGTTTTCATTTTTTCGTGATCGATTTTTCCGCATTGAAAAGGACGTATTTCTATCCCTAAATAAAATTCGGTTAATTTTTTGGGAGTCAGATAGGGAGATAAGGGAAAAATATATCCCTGTCGATCCACGACGATATTGGAATAATCCGCAAGATAGGCAACGGGTTCTCGGATAACGTAGTCGATTACCAAGGTATGGGGAGGTGAGAGGCTAAGCTTTGCCTCTTTGATAATACCCGAATTCAATAAAAGGGCTTCTCCCTTCCTTACATCCAATTGAAACAGATTGGTCGGTTTATTTTTGGATAATTGCAATAATTCGGCTAAATGTTTTGTCTTTAAAGCCTCTTTTACCGGCCCGATTTGAACGATATCTCGAATAAAATAAGCATCGTTCCTTTGTTTTTTTGAGAGAAGATTTTGATAATAACTTTTTAAAAAAAAAGGAATTCCGGAAAAACAGAATACCGATAACAGAATGATCGTCAGTGCCTTTATCGGAGAGTATTTTTTACTTCGTGACATCTTCTATCCGCCGCAAAAAAAAAATCGTTTTTCGAAGCGTTTTCAAAAACAAACGATGGTGATAAAGCCCTCGAATAATCATATGATCGACCAAAGCTTCGGAACTTACGCCCCCTTGTTGCAACATTCTCGGAAATAAACTTCTCGGAGTACACCCCGGCATCGGATTAATCTCTCCCAATACGAATTCTCCTGCCGAAGTCATGAAAAAATCGATTCGCATAAAGCCTCTTCCCCCGAAAAGACGAAAAATTTCCCGACCGTATTTTTCGGCTTTTCGAATAAACTCCTCGGGAAGCTCGGCTTCAACGATTTTTTCAATCGGCGTTTTGCTGTATTTGGCCGCATAATCGTACGAGCGAACGGCCGTGCGTACCTCTCCCGGTTTCGGAACGACGGTTGTCTCTCCTTCTAAAACGGCCATCTCAAACTCTCTCCCTTCGATCCCCTCTTCGACCATGACCCATTCATCCAAAAATAAAGCTTCGTCAAAAGCCGGAGCCAATTGTTCCTTGTCGAGAACGCGCGTAACCCCCAAGGTAGAACCGGACATAACCGGTTTAACGAATAGAGGAAAAGTCAATGTTTCGCAAACGGATGTAATACAGGCTTCCGGTTGCCGTTGCCATTCCTTTTTTCCGAAGGAAAGATACTTTCCGACCGATATTCCCAAACTTTTAACGACTTCCTTCGTCCATACCTTATGCATGGCCAAAGAAGAGGCCATATAATCGGGACCGATGTAGGCTTTTTGCAAAGTAGACAAAAATCCCTGTAACATCCCGTCCTCTCCTCGATAGCCGTGAACAACGGGAATAAAAATATCGCAATCCGTTATTTCTTTGAATAGCGCGGAAGGAAAAACGTACGCAGAATCATTTTTCGTCGTTTGCGAAAACCATCGCCCGTCTTGTCCGATCGTAAAATCGACAACGTCATAAATATCGGAATGCAAATTTTCATAAAAAAAACGAGATGAGATCAAAGAAATATGATGTTCCGGAGAGGTTGAACCGTTGATCACCCCGACACGCCATACGACTCGGTTATTTTGCAACCGGTCGACGGCCTTGACGGAAAACTCGGTGATATTACCCGCTCCGATCGTGACCCACACATCGTGCGGCTTGACCGAGAGCAAAAAATGATCTTCCAAAGAAGAAAAAGGTACGTACCGAGCCGGTATATACTCTTTTTCTTCGATAGCCCGAGCCAACTTTTCAAGACAAAGCCCCTCTATCGGCTCTTCACCGGCCGAATAGATGTCGGTCAAGCACACCTCGTCGGCATCGGAGAAGGAAGAAGCAAATTCTTGAAAAAAGTAACTCGTTCTCGTGTAGCGATGAGGCTGAAAAAGTGCCACGATTCTCCGATCCGGGTATCTTTCCCGCAATCCTTTTAACAAACAGGCTATTTCGGTCGGATGATGTGCATAGTCGTCGATCACGTCAACCTTTCGTACGGTTCCCTTCTTTTCACATCTTCGCGCCACCCCCGTAAACGTACGCAGTCCCTCTCGAATCCGATCTTCGGGAAGGCCGGATAACAAACACAATCCGAAAACGGCTCCTGCATTTAAGGCATTATGCCTGCCGAAAAGAGGAAGGTATATCCGCGGATAACGTTGTCCTCGAAAATCGATAGCAAACTCTATCCCCTCCTCTTTTTTTTGATATTCCGATAAACGTAGTTCGCTCCCTTCGCTAAAACCGTAACCGACTCCCGGAGGAGAAAGGGTTCTCAATCCGGGACAATCAAATCCCCACAAAAGAAGTCTCGGATCCTTCATCCCGGCAATAAACCGGCGAAAGGCATCTTCCATATTTTCCGTATTTTGATAGTAATCCAAATGATCGGGCTCGATATTCGTAACGATGGCCCCTTCCGGGTGATAGCGCAAAAAAGAGCCGTCACTTTCATCCGCTTCAAAAATAAAATAATCCCCTTCTCCTTTTCGGGCATTCGTCTGCTCGTTCAGCAGGATACCCCCGACGGCAAATCCCGCTCCGGTTCCCGCCCGGCGAAAAACATGAGCCAATAGCGAAGACGTGGTCGTTTTGCCGTGCGTTCCGGTAACGGCCAGAGAGCGATAGGAACGGATTAAATGAGCCAATAAATCGGATCGATGCCATAGGGAACAACCGAGCTGCTCGGCCTTTCGGAGCTCCGGATGGTCTTTGCGGATGGCCGAACTGTAAACGACGGTCGTTGCCGCATGCGTCAGCAGAGAACCGTCGGCTTCATAAGAAATACGCGCGCCCGATTCCGATAAATCGGACAGCTTTGCGGAGGGCCTGCAATCGCTTCCGCTTACTTCGCAACGATCGGCCAGAAGAAGTTCGGCAAGAGCGCTCATTCCGATTCCCCCGATTCCGATCAAATGAAAATATTTAGGGGTCATATACTCCTGACGTTCGTTGGATGATTTCCGTAAATTTAAACTTAGGATATTGTTTTTTATAGAGTTGTATACCTTTTACGTATTCTTGTAAAAGGTCTTTTCGTAAAAACGGCATGATATGTTCGGCCAATATTTTTCCGGTCAATCCGCCTTGCGACAACTTTATCCCTCCCTTCACCGTTTGCTCCATAAAATCGGCATTTTTTTCCTGATGACCGTAAGCATAAGGGTAAGGGATGAGAATGGCCGGTTTTTCCCATTCGATTTGCTCGGCGATCGTACCGGCACCGGCTCGCGTTACCATAAAATCGGCAGCCGTTAAAAACTCTTCCATGCGAGGGTCATAAGATCGGACATACGCTTTTCTCGAAAGTTTTCGATAGTATCGTTCCACACTCTCTTCATCTTCATTTTTTCCGATCAGATGAATCACCTGAAAAGAGAAATCTTCCAAATAAGAGAGAGCTTCGATAAACAAAGCATTTACCGCGAGTGCTCCCGACGAACCGCCCGCTACCAAAACGGTCGTCCTATCCGGATCGAGATGAAAAAGTTTCCGGACCTCTCCGGGATCCGATCGGCTCTCCCTTTTAAAGCGTAAAGGCATGCCGACATGAACCGAGTTAGAACGAAAAGGGGGATCGGTCTCCGGAAAATGGGAAGCGACGATAACGGCCTTTTTTCTAAAGAAGCGATTCACCTTTCCGAGACAAATATTTTGCTCGGGCAAATAAATCGGTATGCTCAAAAAAAAAGCGGCGACCAATACCGGAAACGTATGGAAACTGCCGAAACCGATGACCAACCGGGGCTGTTGTTTCCGTAAAATAAAAAAGCTTTGAACAATCCCTTTTACCAATCGGAAAGGCATCAAAAAGCGTTTTACGCCCCGAACGCTCGGCGTGGCGGAAAGGACTTCGTCATACGGAAAAGAGCGTTCTCGAAAAAAAACATTTTCGGATAATCCGGAGGCAACGAACCGGATCTCCGCTCCGGACAGAGAAGCCAGTTCGGCAGCCAAACAAAGAGCCGGATAAACATGACCGGCCGTTCCTCCCGCAGAAATAATTATCCGATAAGACATGTCCGTTTTTCCACCCCCTTTTCCGATCTTTCGATATCTAAAAGAATGGTAATGACCAGCATATTTGCTAAAAGAGAACTCCCTCCCTGACTAAAAAAAGGCAGATTTAAACCTGTTGAAGGTAATAGTCCGGAAACGACGGCCAAGTTCAAAAAAGCTTGTAAACAAAGAGAAAAAGTAATCGAACAAGCCAATAAAGCCGCTTTTGTTCGTCGGGCTCTCAAAGCGATCGAAAAACCTAAAAAACCCATAAACATATAGAGAAGTATAATGATCAAAATCCCGATATAACCGGTTTCTTCGGCATAGATGGCGGCAATATAATCATTTTGCGCTTCGGGAAGATAGTTTAATTTTTGCAGACTCTGCCCGAACCCTCTGCCGAATATGCCTCCCGAACCCGCGGCAATTTTAGCCTGAAAGGGTTGATGTCCCTTTCCCAATAAATCTCGTTCCGGATGTAGATAGCTTTCGATCCGAGCCTGTACGTAAGGAATTTTATAAGCGGCAAAAGCGGCAACCGAAAAACAAGCCAGTACCGGAAATAACCACCACTTATAGGGAATGCGACTTAAAAACAATAATACGGTAAACGTGGCGCCCAAAACGGCCGTTACACCGTTCGACGGCTCAATCAACACGAGAAAAACGGGAAGACATAACGTCAGCATAACTTTGATCCGCTCTTTTGCATCAATGTCTTCGCCGACGATTTTATGAATATAGTAAAGAGGCAAAATAATTTTTACGAATTCCGAAGGTTGCCCGACAAAGTTTCCGATTACGATCCAACGATGGGAACCGTTCACGCACCGTCCGATACCGGGAATAAAAACGGCAATGAGAGCGATAATGATGAAAAGCAACAATAAAGGAGAGCTTTTTAAGAGCTCTTTATATCCGATATGCCAAAATCCCGTACAAATAATGAAGGAAACCAAAAAATTCACGATCTGACGTATCAAAGCACGGTGTGTTTTGTCGAAATACCCGGTTTCCAAGGCATCGGCCGAACTGGCGTTAAAAACCATTACAATGCCCAATACGAACAACAAAAAAACGGTAATGGCCAACAAGGGAGCTGACCGAGAGTTTTTCGGGGTCATTGGATGATGAGGGAATCCCCCGGTTTTAATTTTTTGGCCGTCTCGTTCGTCAGATGATTGACGCGTAACAACTCGCTTACCTGCATGTTGTGATCGCTTGCAATTTGCCATAAAGTATCGCCGCTCTTCACGGTGTACTGTTTTTCCGATACCTTGGGAGTCGGCAAGGGATCTCCTCCTTTTCTCATCGGGACCTTTAAGACCTGACCTATTTTCAAATGGCTGGCCGTCAAGTGATTGATACTCATAATTTTTTCTACCGACGTATTATTTTCCTTCGCTATTTTATCGAGATAGTCTCCTCGCTTTACCGTGATCTCGACATAATCCCCGGAAGCGGGCTGTCGGATTGGCTCTCGAAGCGGAGGGATGACGGGTTCGGGGATGACCGGAGCGGGAGATTCGGCCATTTCGGGAATCAAAGAGACCTCTTTCACCAGGGTTCTTTCCATCTCTTCCGGAGAAAAGACCGGTACGACCGGGGGATGGGAAGGACCGGAATAGCCGACGTTTTCTTGTTTCGTAACGGCCGTGGCAAAAAGAATCACCAACAAACAAGCATTAATTAATACGGCAATAATAATGGTATCCCGACGACTCATAGTTGTTCTCCCTGTAGGGACGTGACGATTCTTTTGAACTCGCACCCCCTATGTTCAAAATTTTTAAACATATCGAAACTGGAACAACCCGGAGCCAAAAGTATTTTGTCTCCTCGCACGCCGTATCGATAA
>CAYGJM010000027.1:0-5033 GCA_964350295.1 uncultured bacterium
ATTCGATACCGGCCGGACCGTGACTTTCTTTGAGGGGGGCAAAGATTTTTTCTCTCGGGTAAATCAGTACGCTCGTGGCGGAAGAAAGGGGGAAAAGGTCGAAAAGATAGGTCTCGAATTTTTGGGCATTCGGTTTCACGGGAAAAAGTGTTTTTCCGGTCAACGAGTCGAAGTAATCGTTTTTTTTGGCTATCACGTGATAGGGAAGAGAAAAGTCGGCTGCTTTTTGCACGAAATCCATCGTCGTTGCAAAAAGACCGAGATAGGCCGGCGGCTTTTCGGGGAGGAAGAGGGAAGGAGGGATTTCATGGTACTCGACGACGCAAGGCCGGTTTTTTTTTCTCAGAATCAGGCCTACTTTTTCCGAAGGGTTTTCTCGAAGACAACTTTTTAGAACGAGTTCGGCATTTGAAGAGATGAGTTCGCCGAATGCTTCGGGGTCTTGCGGATCGGCCAGGGGGTTATCGACGGGGATTACGTTGACGTATTCAATTCCTCGGTCCGTCCAATAAGAAAAAATACCGGATTCCTTGAGTCGTTTGAAGGCCCATCCGTTGCCGTCGGGTCCCTCCGCCGGTCGGGAAGGTGACGCGAGAAAATAATTCTTTTCGGAATTCAGGAGGGGTTTCAGATCTTGCATAAAAAAGGAAATACTTTCTTTTTGTAATCCGAAATAGTGATTTTTTTCGAAAAAGGCCTTTGTCGCTTCATCATTTAAGGGAGAGGTCATTATGGCCAAAGGAAAAAAGTATTCGCTTGTTTGTCGTTTGCGAATCCGATCGCAAAAAATTTCGAACAGACTTTTATTGGCCAGAATCGGAAACGAACCTTTGGGTCCGGAGTGATGCAGGCGCGATCCCTGCCCTCCGGCCAGGAGAAGACAGCCGCATTTCCCGGCCCGGATGGCCCGTAAACCCCGCTCGTATTTTTCCGGAGAGCCTCCGATGACGTACTTTTCAAAAGAATCAACGGGTTCGAAAGAAGAGCTTCGTTGTTCGAGTCGCTCTCTTTGCATCCGGAAAAAGTCGGGACAAAGGGAATCCAGTTTTTGTAATAAAGAGGTCCGTTCGGAGGAAGGAAGCGTCGAGAAATGATTCAACAGATGCGTTTGCGAAATCGAATGCAACTTTTTTTGTATTTCTAAATAATTAAAAGTCATAGACTGAGAAGTATAATTCTTGTTTTCTTTCTTAAAAAGTAAAATATCGATGAAAATATTTTATCCCTATCCGGAAATCCTTCCCTTACGAAAAGCACATGATGCTTACGTCGTTCGACAATGCGCCGCCTTGGCCGATGCCGGGTTATCGGTGACCTTGATTTGCGGAAAAGGCAGTCTTTCCAAGCAAGAGCTATTCGATTTTTACGGCATCCGATCGGACAATGCATTGAAGATCGTTTTTTTACCGATCCTTCGAAGGCAGTATTTCTTGCCCGTTCAATGGAACCGACTTTTTTTTCTTTTAACCCAACGTTATCTACGCAAGTATCGCCCGGACGGAGTGATCTTTTCGGTAGAAAAACAAGGTGCTTACCACATAAAAAGAAGGATTCCGGGAATATTTTACGTCTATGAAGTGCATCAATTACATTTTTATCCGAACGCGGACGATACGAAAAAAAGAGAGAAGGCCACCCTTCGGGAAAGAGAGATATTTCGTCCTTATTCGCTTCTGATTACGACAACCCGAGCCTTGGAAAATATCTTGCGATCTCCCCCTTACTCTTTAACGGTTCCGGTACGAACGGTGCCTTTGGCTTGCGATTTTCCTTCCTTGCCGGAAAGAATTACCTCTTCGGAAAGGATTCATTTGGCTTATGTGGGGCAGTTGTATAAGGAGCAGGGGTTGGATTTTCTTCTACGGGGATTGCAAAAAATCGAAGGAGTGACGCTGACGGTAATCGGAGGAACTTCTTCGGAAGTTGAAGTATGGAAGAAACGGGTCGCCGATTCCGGAGAAAGCGATCGGATTTTTTTTCGAGGATTTCTTCCCCTTAAAGAGATCAATCGCCATTTGCGAGATGTAGATGCTTTCGTAACGACGTTCGAAGACTCCGGAAGAATGCCTTACGTAGCTCATACGAAACTGGCGGAATATCTGCATTGGGGACGACCGATTATCGCTCCTCGTTTTCCCGTTACTGCAGAGCATTTGCAAAAAGGAACCGTTTTCTATTTGCCAAATGATGAGGAATCTTTTATAGAAGCCTTACGGAAGATGAAAGATCCCTTTTTCCGACGGCAATTGCAAAAGGAGATCTTTGATCAGAAGAAATTTTTTTGGAAAGACCGAGGAGAGGAAATGCATCGGTTGTTCCTACGGGATTGTTCTATAAAAAAATGATCGTACGACCTAAAATCTGAATCCAAATGAGTGCCAAGAAAAATATTGCTTACTTCGGAGCCGGAACGTGGGGAGTGTGCCTTGCCGATTTATTGGCAAAAAAGGGACATCGCGTATCCGTATGGTGTCGTCGCAAAGAATTGGCCGATCGTCTCCGAGCCACGAAAGAGCATCCTTATCTTCCCGGGTATGCATTGGATGAAAAAATCGTTTTTTCTTCCGATATGTCCGCCGTTTTACGCCGAGAAACCGATTATTTAATCGAAAGCGTTACCTCTTCGGGAATACGACCCGTTTTCGAGGCCATTAAAAATGTCGGGTTTGATAATCCGTGTCCGATCGTTTTAACTTCCAAGGGAATCGAGCAAAAAACGGGGCTTTTATTAAGTGACGTTATCATTCGCGTTCTCGGAGAGGGATATAGAGAGTATATCGGTTCTTTGAGCGGCCCGAGTCATGCCGAAGAGGTGATTAAAAAAGTACCGACCACCGTTGTCTGTTCCGCCTTTCGGCCCGATGTTACCTACGGAATACAGCGTCTTTTCACGACCGAAAAATTTCGGGTTTATCCGAATCACGATTTAAAGGGGGTGGAGTACGGCGGTGCCATGAAGAATATTATTGCCATTGCTTGCGGTGCATCCGACGGTTTGGGATTCGGAGTCAATTCGAAAGCGGCTTTAATGACAAGGGGTCTGCATGAAATTCGGAAACTGGCCATTGCCAAACAGTGTCGTGCCGAAACCATTAACGGCCTTTCCGGAATGGGGGATTTGTGCGTTACCTGTTTTTCGACCCTGAGTCGAAATTATCGATTCGGTTTTCTCATTGCCCAAGGAAAAAGCATTGAAGAGGCGAAACGGGAAATCGGCATGGTCGTCGAAGGAGCTTATACGTGTATGTCGGCATTACAAATCGGAAAAGAGGTTCATGTCCCGTTGCCGATTACCGAAGCCGTTTATAAAGTGATTTACGAAAAGGTCAAGCCGATGGATGCCGTTCGTCAGCTTCTGGAAAGAGAAATTAAAGAGGAACATTTGTGATCAAAGTCGTTACTGCTTCGGAGATGGTTCGTATCGAAAAAGCGGCATTTTCCGAAGGGGTTTCCGAACGGGCACTGATGGAACGAGCCGGAGAGGAAATCGCTCGTTTTATCGAGGCTTATGCGGCACGTACCGGTACGCATAAAAAAATAACGGTTTTAGCCGGTAAGGGAAATAATGCCGGAGATGCCTATTGCACGGTATTGCTTTTGCCCGGATATTCCGTGAAGGTCTATCAATTGTATCCTCTAAAGGACTGTTCGCCTCTCTGTCAACGATATGCCGAAGAATTTCGGAAAAAAGGGGGAGAGATTACGGAAGTCTTTGAGGAAAAGGAGATTGTCTATCCCGATGACGGTATTTTATTGGATGCCGTTTTCGGTTCCGGTTTTCACGGATCTCTTTCTCTTTTCATTCAAGAGATTTTTCTCTCGACGAAACGGTTAAAAATACCGATTTTTTCGATCGATATTCCTTCCGGATTATCCGGAGATGACGGAGTCGTTGCCGATCATGCCGTTCATGCCGATCATACATTAGCCTTAGGCCTGCCTAAAACGGGATTTTTTTTGCGAGACGGTTGGGATTGCGTAGGCCGGTTACATCTTCTCGATATCGGTTTGGAGAAAAAATATATCGACCGGGCCGGAGAAAGCCATCTTCTCATTACCGACGAGGTGCGTTCTTTTTTACCGCGGATGAAGCGGTCCGCGCATAAGTATGAAGCCGGTTTCGTCATAGGAATTGCAGGGTCGGAAGGGATGTTCGGTGCTTCGGTATTGTCTGGATCGGCGGTTCTCAAAACCGGATCCGGGATCGTCAAACTCGTTCATCTCGATAAGCCTTTTTCCGGGTATTCTCCTCCGGAATTGATTCATAAGACGTTTGCTGCCGAGGATCTTAGCGGGATACGAGATTACGGTAAAAAGGCGGGAGCCTTTTTTATCGGTCCGGGTATGGGGGTTACGGAGAAAAACAAGGTTTTTTTAAGAGACTTTTTACCGACGCTCGAACAACCGTGCGTTTTGGATGCCGATGCCTTAACCTTGATCGCCGAAGAACGTATCCCTTTCCCGAAAGAAACGATCGTTACTCCGCAGAGAGCCGAGGCCGCCCGTCTTCTCGGATCCGTTGCACCGGATGACGAGCGTTTTGCGGACAAATGTGCCGATTATGCCCGAAAGCATCGGATTATTTTTATTTTAAAAGGGGGGCCCACCTTTATATTCTATCCCGACGGGAAAAAATATATTTGTGCCGAAGGAGATCCGGGAATGGCTACTGCCGGATCGGGAGATGTATTGACGGGGATCATTGCTTCTCTTCTGGCTCGGGGCGTTTCTTGGAAGGAGGCAGGGCTTCTCGGCGTCTACATACACGGTTTTGCCGGAAAAAAGGCGGCGGAACTCTACGGATCGACGGCCATGACGGCCTCCGATATTCTGGCGAATATTTATCGATTTTTTTAAGTCTTTCTTGTTGAATGCCTAGAAATAAGAAAGACTTCTATTCATTAAGAATTAAATATTTATAAAAAAATACTGAACATGTTCATTTTTCTAACATAAAAATTGAACACGTTCAATAATAAATGATATAATGTGTCACAGATGCAGCAAGTAAGAAAGAAATCGAATAAAGCAGG
>CAYGJM010000027.1:5043-16778 GCA_964350295.1 uncultured bacterium
ACTTTGTTTATTATAAATAACTTTTATTATTAATTAATAATACCTTTATGTTATTTAATAAAATTTATTAGAAAGAAAGTAACGGGGGAAATATCCCGAAAGGAGTCATTATTATGAATAGATATGAGATTGAAAAAAATTGGGAATTTATTAAACACGATCTTCAGAAAAAATGGAATAAATTAACCGATATCGATTTGGCCGAAGTTCACGGGAATTACGAGCTTTTGTTGGCCAAGTTAGAGAAGCGATATCGTTTATCCGAAAAGCAGGTAGAGAAAGAGATCGCTCTTTTACACTTTAAATTGCCCGAACACAAGTATGATTTCGAACGGGAAAGGAAGGAACGCAATAAAGAGAAAAAACACACTCGTTCTCCTCATCGGGAAAAAAAGGAATGGCACGGCAAACATAGAAAAGCCGGTTAAGGCACGTCTATCCCCTCGGAAGAATTTTCGGGGGGACGCTTTTCTTGACAGCGTAGCCGTTTTTCCGGTATTGCTCTTTAATAAACGGGAAATCGTCTATGAATGCTTCTTCCTTAAATCCTTGGCTTACTATTTGGTTTCAACCTCGACGGACGATCCGTTTCCTATTGGATCGTCATGCCGGAAAATGGTTTTATCTTTTGGCCATTGCCGGGGCCTTTACGCATATAGCGGGAAACGGCGGCTTTTGGTTTAATTCCGTCGGTTGGTCCGTATTGATGTGGGTGGTTCTTTCCGTCGTCATCGGATTATCGGTTTTATATATTTTCGGCGGTTTTTTGAAATGGACCGGTAGTTGGTTAAAAGGGAAGGGATCCTTGGAAGAGGTCATGACGGCTATCGGTTGGTCTCAGATACCGGTTATTTGCTTTTTTGTCTTGGAGACGATTCTTTTTCTGGTCACGGGAGGAAGGATTGTCGGGATTGTCTATTCGAGTTTCGTTTTTGCCTGTTCTCTTTGGTCTTTTTTTATTTTTCTTTGCTGTTTGGCCGAGGCTCATCAATTTTCTTTCTTTAAAGCCTTGATCAATTGGTTAATGGCAACGGTTATTTTATTTGTGATTTTTATCGTAATCAATGTATTGATCACGGTTTTTTCCGGTGGTATGTCTCAAACCAATTGGCAAAGTGCCGGAGCCCTTCTGCTAAGGAAGTTTTAGGTTCAAAGCCTAAAATTCGTCGACTTTTTTCGATATCCGCATAAGTCGCTTCCATGTCCGCTGCCGGTTTCGGCAGGTAGGTTTTCAGGGCTTTTTTTCCGAGAGCTTTTTCCAATTCGGCAATAAAATCTTCGAGAAGAACCGGTTGATGGTGACCCAGATTGAAAATTTCCGAAGAAGTTCCGATGCGGAGAGCCGAAACGATTCCTTCCGTGATGTCATCCACGTAAGTAAAATCTCTTCGGATCCGATTCCCCTCATAGATCGTAATCGGCTTCCCTTCGACAATCGATTGAGCAAAGGAGTAGTAGGCCATATCCGGTCTTCCCCAGGGGCCATACACGGTAAAAAATCGAAAGCCGGTAAGAGAAAGGCCGTAAAGATGGCCGTAAGCGTGGGCTAATAATTCATTGGTTTTCTTTGTGGCCCCGTACAAATTAACGGGGGTATCGGTATTTTGGTCTTCTCGAAAGGGAAGGGAGTCGGTTTTTCCGTATACGGAGGAAGAGGAGGCATAAAAGATCGGAAGATCGGGATAATCCTTACAGACTTCCAAAAGGCGAACGAATCCCCGAATATTGGATTCGATATAGGCCTCGGGACGGACAAGCGAATAACGGACGCCGGCTTGCGCCGCAAGGTGGACGATTCGGGTCGGGCGAAAGGTATCCAAAAGTCGTTTCAGTCCTTCCGTATCGCATAATTCCCGTTCGTGAACGGGAATGCCGATTCGTAATAATTCAGCTGCTCGACTTCTTTTCAGGGAGACGTCGTAATAGTCATTAAAATTATCGAATCCTTGTACGGGGCATTGGAGAAGATGCAGCTTTTTCGCGAGATGAAAGCCGATAAAGCCGGCGCATCCCGTAATCAATACTTTCATGATTCGGAGTTAAGTTCTTTAAGCAATCGAGTATAAGATTTAAGCCTTAAAGGATAAATAACTTTTTTATCCGGTTTTTCGGGGAGAGAACACCCCGCCTCCCCGTTATGTCGGCAATCATGAAACTTACACGACAGGGCGGAGAACTCCGGGAAGTAGTCGGAAAGCTCTTCCCGGTGCAGATCATTTACCGAAAAGCTCTGAATGCCCGGGGTATCTACGCACCAACCGCCGTTTTTTAAGAGAAAGAGTTTCGAAGAGGTCGTCGTATGTCTTCCTTTTCCGCTTTTTTCTCCGACGGGAGCTATTTTTAACGAGATGCTTTCCAGGCGGTTCAGAAGGGAGCTCTTCCCTACGCCGGAGGCTCCCGAAAAAACGGGGGCATGGTCCTTCCTGATATTCCTCAGAGTTTCCAAGCCTTCTCCGGTATGAGCGCTGACGCATAGAAAGGGAATCCCGAGATGAAGATATTGTTCTTCAAGTTCTTTCAACAGTCGTACCTCTTTCGATGATTCGTCGCGGGGGAGCAAGTCCGTTTTATTAATGACGATGACGGGTTGCAATCCTTCTTTTTGTGCCGCGATCAAATAGAGGTCAATCAGATAGGGATCCGGAGGGGGATTAATGACGGAAGAAGTGATGCAAAGAAGGTCGATATTGGCCGCTAAAATCTGTTTTCTGTGTTTTTGGGAGGGATTGCGACGCATGAGAACGGAGGATCTTTTTTCCGGGGAGACAATGTGCTTCGTTTTAGGATCGAACAAGACTCTGTCGCCGCAGGCAATCCGATCATTTGATTCTCGTAACATTTTTTTGACCGTCCCTTTCAATTGACAGGGATAGACCTTATTTTCGGCATGGACGTAATAGGCCTCGGGGGAGATCTCGATAACTCTTCCCGAGGGTAAATCGCTATCGGGTTGGCTTTCATTTTTTCGTACCTTGTCGAAAGATTTCATTTTACGAACGCCGGGCGGAATATTTTCTTCTTCTTCGAAAGAACGGTAGTCAATTTTTTTCATCGGTCTTTCCAGAGGTACATAAGGATACTTCCGGCAATGGCCACGTTCAGGGAGTCAAAATCCTTCATGGGAAGGGAGACTTTTTCATAAGGAAGGGCGGAACCGGTCGATTCATTGCCCAGAATCAGAACGAAAGGGGTTTGTAAAGTGATTTTTTCCGGAGGTTCCCCGCTTCTGTCAGCCACATAGGCTTGGCGTCCCTGTCGGAGAAAAAGAGAAAATTCTTCATAAGACATTTTTTGAATCGGCAGACGTAGCGAAGCGCCCATCGAAGAGCGAATGACTTTCGGGTGAAAGGGATCGACACCCTTTTCTCCGAGAAGGATAAGCCCTTCGAATCCAAAAGCTAATGCCGTTCGAAGAAGAGTCCCCATATTTCCGGGATCTTTCACGTTATCCGCACACAGCAGTTTTTCGGCTCGGGAAAGATCCCCTTCCGGGGGGATTTCCGCTTCGGCAAAAAAACCTTCGCTCGTTCGGCAATCGGATAATTTTTTTATGATCGGTTCACTGACGTAAAAACCTTCTTCCGGGGAAGAGAGCCCTTCTCGTAAAAAAAGATTTTTGACGATTTTTCGCTCAAGAGCTTCGGAAACGATTTTTTTACCCTCCAACAATAAACGACCGCATTGTTTACGATAGGAGGAGTCTTCTTTTAATTTGACCAAATGCTTGATCAGCGGGTTCTGTCGACCGACGAGCGTTTTCATGAAGTCATGATAACATAAGAGGGTAATTCCTGATGAGCGATTTTAAGGAGGGGGGCAAAAACCTTTTTTTAAAAGAGGGGTTTTAATTACAAATACTTAAGTTCTCGAAGCTTATGTATTACTTCTTCCGGGCTTTCCCTGTTTTCTTCGATCGCTATTTCTTCGGCTTTTTCGAGGAGCTCGCCGAAACGTTTCCCGGGAACGGCTCCGTATTTTTTCAAATGCTCCGAGGAAACGAGGTATTTACGTTCTTTCCTTCGATCGACGTGTTTTTCCAAAGAGGCATATTGTATCCGATGCTCGGTCAAAAAAGTCGTTCGTTTTTTCCCCGGAAGACGGGCCGAAACGATTTCCAGGCAAGACCATGCATTTTTTTCGGCATAAAATCGGACGAGTTCTTTTTTAGGCGTTTTTTCCTTGTACAATCGTTCGGCTCGCTCCCGGAGGACAATCCATTTTATTTCTTCTCCGGATACCTTCAGCCGCTCGGCAACGGCTATTTTTTCTTCGAGAGACTCCTCCGGAAATAATTCCAATAATTTCAGAATCATGGGACAATCCTTCGGCAGGAATCGAAAGGAAGCGGTACGAGAAAGTAATTCCTCTTTCGTCAGAGACTGCAAAGAAGGGAAAATAGCCGGTAAGAGACGCAGTTCCCGAAGAAGTTCCAATGCCCGGTCAAAATGAAAATCGGACATTTTTTTGAATTCGTGATAAATGCGCTCCATGGAGACCGACGGGAATAAGGTATTTGCTTTCGGAGGAATGGCTTGCTTGGTTTTTTCTTCGATATCGAATGTAAATCGAGCCGCACATCGGGCCGCACGAATCATCCGGAGACGGTCTTCTTCGAAACGGCTTTCCGGGTTGCCGATGGCCCGTATTAATTTATTGCGAAGGTCTTCCTTGCCGCCGATATAATCGTAGATTTCTTTTTTTATCGGATCATAAAACATTCCGTTAATCGTAAAATCTCTTCTTTCGGCATCTTCTTCCGGAGAGGAAAAAGCCACCTCTTTCGGTCTTCTGCCGTCGATATAGCGGATATCCTTTCGAAAGGTAGCCACTTCAAAGGAATGATTTTTCAATACGACGACTACGATACCGAAAGAAATTCCCAGGGGAACGGTTTTATCGAACAGGGAAAGAATTTTTTCCGGGGAGGCATCGGTGGCAATATCGATATCTTCCGAATGAAGGTGCAGTAATTTATCTCTTACGTATCCCCCCGCAAAATAGGCGACGTGGCCTGCTCGGGAAAGAGTTTCGCAAATCGATAGAGCCAAAGATTCTTTCATCATATTCCGGCCGAGTGTAGAATGAGGGAAAATAACATGCGAATGTTTTTTTACGGAAAGAGAGTTTTTCATGCCTTCGAAGATACGTCTTTTAGATGAACGAACGATTAATCAAATAGCAGCCGGAGAGGTGATCGAAAATGCAGCCTCTTGCATTAAGGAGCTGGCGGAAAATGCCGTGGATGCCGGGGCGACTCGAATAGAAGTGGAAATCGTGGCCGGCGGAAGGAAGAAAATCGTCGTACACGATAACGGGTCGGGAATGAACGGAGAGGAAATCCTGCTCTCCGTACAGAGACATGCTACTTCGAAAATCCGAGAAGCCGAGGATATGTTTGCCATCCGCTCTCTCGGATTTCGGGGAGAGGCCTTAGCCGCCGTAGCGGCCGTGTCGCGATTGACGATACGCTCCTCGGACGGCGGAGAAGCTACCGAACTGGTGACGGCAGGAGGGGGATCCGTAACGAGGAGCCCGTCGGCCCGGAATCAAGGAACGACCGTAGAGGTAAATTCTCTGTTTTTTAACGTTCCGGTCCGATTGGCTTTTCAGCATTCTCTTTCTTATGATATCCAGGAGGTAACCGGAACCGTTACCGATCTTTCCCTCGCTTATCCCGAAATTGCTTTTAAACTTACTTCGGATCATAAGGAAATCTTTTCCCTTTCTCGTCAATCGAACATATCCTTTTCGGAAGGGGTTCGGCATCGCATTGCCGAATTATTCGGACCGGAGACGGCCGATTCCCTGCAGGAATTCGAAGAAAGTCGAGGGGTATTGCGTCTGAGAGGTTTTTTGGGATTGCCGAATCGACACAGGCCTTCCGGATCGGCTCAATATCTTTTCGTCAATCAAAGGTCGGTGGACTCCCGGTTGATTTCTCTGGCGGTCAGCGAAGGATACGGCACCAGGCTTCCGGTGAATCGTTTCCCCGTATTCTTCCTCTATTTAGATCTGCCGCCGGATCTCATAGACGTGAACGTACATCCTCGCAAAAAGGAGATACGATTCAAAGATCCTCTTTTTTTAAAAAGAGAAATCTCCGGTATCGTCGACGAGGTTTTAAACATTCGTCCTTCCTCGATTACGGTGAACCCGGCGATGATGAAAAGTTTATTTGCGGAATCGCGATCGGAAGAACCGAATGACATCGTCATTTTTGAAAAAGAGAAAGAGGAAAAGGAGGAAAAACCTTTCGTTCGGGAACCCGTATTGGAAGTCGTTCCCCATGTTTTGGGTATTTTCGATATTTTTATTTTGTTGGATGCCCGTAGTTTGAAATCCGTTTTGGATATGAAGGATTTTTCGTTGGACGGCATCATTCTCATGCACCAACGGAGAGCCGAAGAGCGTATTCTATATGACTTATTGATGAAAAAGCAGTCCCCTATGGCCATTCAAAATCTTTTGCTTCCGGAAATCGTCGAATTTTCGCAAGCGGATGCTCTCTTACTCCAAGAGTATTTGCCTTTGTTGGAAGAACTGGGGATAGGGATTCGAGATATGGGTTCCGGTTCTTTTTTAATTGACGGATTGGCTTCGGTCTTTCGTATTGCGGACGTAAAAAAATTAACGGAAGAAATAATTACGGACGTGAGGGCTTACGGTTTTCAAAAGGCCGTCCTTTTTGAAAAGAAGAGTCGTTTGGCCCGATCCATAGCCAAATTGGCTCGAGGATCTCAAAAAATGGAAAATCCCGAAGAAGCTTGCCGATTGGTTTCGAAATTATTGAGGTGTCAAAATTTTTATCAATCTCCCAAAGGGAAATCTATTTTTATTCCGGTAGACAGAGATGAATTATTCAAAAAATTTCAGTGAAAGAAAAAAAAAGCTGTTGCATTGGCTGCACGAGAGGCAAGCGGAAGGATGTTTGATTCATGACCCGATCAGCTTGTTTTATTACACCGGGATACCGATCTCTTCCGGAATTCTTTATTTCGGATCCGACACCCAAATCTTATTCGTTGACGATCGTTATTCGGGACGGTGTCGAGAATTGTCTGACTATGTCGTTAAAAATAATAAAACGGAATTTACGAAAACGGTGTTTCCTCCTCTGATCTTTGATCCTCGACTCATGAGCGTCGAAGAATACGAGCGGTTTTCTTCTCGGATCAACCTCCGTTCGGAACCTTCCTTCCTCCGAACACTGAGAATGCGTAAAGATGACGAAGAGATCGATTGCATGCGAAAAAGTTGTCGAATTGCCAAAAAAGCCATGGCACGGATAACCGATTTTTTGCAAGAAGGAGTAAGTGAAAGGGAACTGGCTTGTCGGTTAAAAATATTTTTTCTGGAGGAGGGTGCCGAAGGGCCTGCCTTCGAGCCCATCGTTGCCTTCGGCGATCATGCCGCTCGTCCTCACCATACGCCGGGAGATCGCCGGCGGAAAAAGGGAGAGCTTGTTTTGATTGATGCAGGTGCCGTTTATCGGAATTATCATAGTGACATGACGCGAACTTTTCTATTTCCCGAAACCTCGGATCGTTTGCGGCAGATGTATCAAAGCGTTACTTCCATTCAAAAGGAAGTTATCGAGGCCTGTCGTCCGGGTATTTCGTTACGGGCTTTGCGAGAAAAGGTGAATGTTCACTTTTCTCAAAACGGAGAAGCCGATCTTTTTCTCCATTCTTTAGGGCACGGAGTGGGCTTGGAAGTTCACGAAGAGCCTTTCTTTCGCGAAGAAGATGTCGTATTGGAACCGGGCATGATTTTAGCTATCGAACCGGGGTTATATCAAGAAGGGCTCGGAGGAATTCGAGAAGAAGATACGGTGCTGATTACGCCGGGGGATCCGGAAGTCTTGACTCGCGAATAAAAAGAATTGATTTTTTTTTTCAAAAGGGTTAATTCTGATGAGATCAATGAGAACGCGCTCATGCTAAGAACGGCTTTTGCATTTGATCCGTGGGGATTTCTTTTCGGTTGTACCGTTTTTACGGGGACCTTTTTATGGAATAAGAGGAATGTCAAAAGAGGGGATACGCCCGCCCTTCTTTATTCGGACCTTGCTCTTTTGGAGGGGAGCGTAAAAAGTCGACGCCTCACTTATGCCTTTCTTCCCGACTTTCTGCGTAAAACGGCTTTTTTCTGCTTTCTGGCAGCTTTGTGTAACCCCTTTTTGAAAATGCCGAAAAATTCCGATACAAGCGACCTCCCGAAAAAAAAAGAGACGTCCGTACAAAATAGCCGGGAAGAACGGGGCCTTCCTACCGAAGGGCTGGCTCTTTACTTTATTTTGGATCAATCCGGTTCGATGCAGGAGGAAATGCAAACGGTTCTTCCGGGAGGACAAAAATTAAAAACCCGTTTGGACGTATTGAAGTACTTAACGGGACAATTTATCCGGGGGAATGCCAAATTGGGCTTCGAGGGATGCCGAGATGATCTGATCGGATTAATTTCCTTTGCGCGGATTCCCAAAATCCTTTCTCCCTTAACGCTGGATCATGAAAGGGTCCGAACTTGTTTGGACGAACTCGATACGGTAAAATTTCCCGAAGATGAAGGAACGGCTATCGGTTATGCCGTTTATAAGACGGCTCATACGATTGCTGCGGCCGAACATTTTGCCGGGGAATTGTCCGGAGAGGCGAAACCTTCCTATGAAATCCGAGGAACGGCGATGATTTTAGTAACCGACGGGTTACAAAATGCAAACGTTTCGGATAAAAATAATCCTTTGAGAAATATCAGCCTCAAAGATGCGGCTTTCTTTGCGAAGGAAAGAGGAATTAAATTATATATCATCAACGTAGAGCCGTTGATTGCGCTGCCTCAATATCGAGAAGAATATAAATCTTTGGAAGACGCGGCTTTTGTAACGGGGGGGCAATTTTTTTTGGCAGACGGCACGCATCAATTGCATGAGATTTATCGGGTTATTCACCGGATGGAAAAAAGTCGAAAAATCGATTCGCGAAAAAGAGCGATGAACGTGGAAGAAAGGATTCTTCCTCCGGAGGATCCTTTCGTCAGACAGGTCTTATTGTATCCCTATTTGATTTCTGCGGGAATGTTTCTGTTATTGGGTTCGATTATTGCGGAAACAACTTATTTCGGGAGAATTCCCTAATGTTTCCCGAACATTTTTCTTTTCATAATCCGCAAGCGGCCCATTATTTTTTCGTGTCGATACCCCTTTTGGTTCTTTTTACCCGCTCCGTTCTTTCTCGGAAAAAACGCTTGCGATCATTTGCCCAAGAAGGGGCCCTTTCCGATCTTCTTTTTTTAGAAAAAAGAGTTTTTGTTCGATATGGCCTTTTAACGGCCGTTTGGATTTTTTTAATTCTGGCTTTGATGGGGCCCGAAATGCTCTTGCCCGTCTCTCCCCAAGGAGAAAAAACGGTGATCGGAGAAAAAATAATCAAGCAAGACGAGCCGGAGAAGGTAACGATTCGAAAAAGGGCTTACGACGTTTCGATTTTAATCGACACTTCGGCATCGATGTCGGTGACCGATACCCGCATGAAGGTCTCCCGCTTGGATTATGCCAAAGAGATCGTCGATGAGATTATTTCTCGATTGGACGGTCAAAACGTAGCTCTTTATGCCTTTACCTCCGAAGTAACTCCCTTGGTTCCTCCCACCCCGGATTATTTTTTTACTCGATTATTATTGAGAAACATAGGGATTAATGAAGGAGACGTTGCCGGTACCGATTTATTCGAGGTTTTTGACGTTTTAAATAAAAAAATTCTTTCGGGACCTTCGGAAAAAAGGAAAGCGGTCATTCTCCTCACCGACGGCGGAGATACGGGAATGGAAAAATTAACCGGGGAAGAGCGGGAAAAGGAAATAAGAGCCTTGTCGGGAAAAATCGAGGCGTATCAAAAGAAAAATACGCGCCCGTTCATCATCGGCTTGGGGACGAAAGAGGGCGAGCCGATTCCGGGTATGCAAGCGGACGGTGTTGACATCTTTTCCTCCTTAGACGGCGATTTGCTGCGCCGACTGAGTGAACAAGGGCGGGGACGTTATTATTTCGCCGATGAATATTCGGCTACTTCGATAGCCGAATCTCTTGCGGAAGGTATCGAAAAAGAAAGTCTCGTTACGGAAGAAGAAGAAACGGTAAGCGAAAAAATTCGGAGAGAAGCTTCTTATTCTTCCGGTAATGCTCCTCATCGCCTTATTTTTCAACTTCCCTTGGGTTTGGCCGTTCTTTTATTGGCAGCGGAATTACTGTTGCCGAATTGGCCCCGACGGAGGAGAAAGGATGCTTAACATTTTTTTTATTTTTCTTTGTATCGGTTTTTCTCTGTACGGTACGGCTCCTTCTCGGGAAGAAGTTTTGGCAAAAAGTTACTTCGAGTCGGAAGAATATGATAAGGCGGCCGGAATTTATGAAGAGTTACTGAAAAAAAATCCCTCTCCTTCGGAGAAGGGGCCTCTTTGGTATAATGCGGCAACCGCTTATTTAGCTCGTCGACAATTTACCGTTGCGGCCGACTATTTCACGAAAATTCTTTCCGCAACCGATCGATATCCCGATTATCTCCTTCGAAGAACGATGAAAAATCTTTTGTGGACTTATATCTTTTCGTTGGAAGAAGGAGCCTCTCCGGAAGAAGAAGAGGCTTTGCTTCGGAAGAGTTTTTTACTTGCGGATCAATATGAAGAGCACCTCGGCGACTCCCTGCTTCCGGAGGAAGAAAAAGAATATATCGAAGAAGTCAGAATTCGTTTAAAAGAGATTTATTCGCAATGGAAGATCAAACAAAATTCTCTGAAATATGAGAAACTCTCTTTGAAGGAGGGTGTGGATCTTTTATGTGCCGGGTCGAGTGAGAGATGGAAAAAAATGGAGAGGTCCTCTTCGGGAGAAGAGGACGAGGCGCGTAAAAAATATTATTTGTCCGTAACGTATCCCGAGGAAAAAGAAGGATTGCCTCTCTGGAAACAAGCGGATAAACGTTTAACGGAAGAGGAGAAGGAAAACGAAGAAGCAAGAAATCTTTTTGAAAAAGCTTATGACGGTCATTTGGCCGCTCTCGATGAAATGAGGCGAGGAGATTTTCAAAAGACCGGGAAATACGAGATGTCGGTCGAGATTTACTTGCAGGTGTTGCGGGCTCTTCTATTCGGAGAAGATCCGATCGAACGGCTTTTTTCTCTGAAAGAACGGACCGGAATCGATTCGGCCGAAGAATCCGTTTCGAATGAATTTCGATATCTCCTGGAGGAGAAAACAAAAAATATTTCGGATGCCTTACTGGGCTTGGTCGATGCGGCAGCCGATCGGGAGCGGGAGAAAGATTCTTTTCCGGAGCGGGATATTACGCAAGCCGTTCTTTCCGATCTGGCCGACTCGTGGAGAGAGAGGAAAGAATGTCTTCCCCGAGATCGGGCTTTTTATCGACAGAGTAAGGAAATGGGAGGGGATTCCCTTTTGGAGCTTTACAAAAAGAGAGAAAGTCTTCTTTCTCACCGAAAAGATATCGAATATTTATTGCAAGCGGTTGACCGCAGATTGGATTGTCAACAAAGGGTGAGACCGAAAGAAGAGGAGAGCAGAAAGGTAACCTCTTATAAAAAGCTTTTAGCCGAGATCGAAAGAGCTTTTCGAGAAGAAAAGATTTCGGAAATGACGGCCGCACTCCGCAAATTACTATTGCATTGGAGGTATCGTTCTTTTATGGCTCTTCAATCGGAAGAATTCATTCGGGATTATTCAA
>CAYGJM010000028.1:0-16610 GCA_964350295.1 uncultured bacterium
GACGGGGAGGGATTGTGTCGGACTCCCGAAGGAACTTTTACCTATTGCTTGGAAGAGCGCTATCTTCGGGATAGACACGCGGGTTATGCGGGGTTTATTGCGGGTATGATACATGGTTTTTTATCCCGTTATCCGGCTAAGGAGAGCGTAAATATGGCTTTGCATCTTTCCGAAGAAATGTTTCGAGAGCCTTTCGGCGAATTCACTGCGGAAAAGGGATCGAAACTCCTTTATGAACTCGATGAAATCCTGGCCTCTCCGGAAGCGGTATAGAGCGATTCGTAGATTTTAACGTAATGAAGAACCGATCGATTCCAGCCGAGGTCTTCGCTCATACCCGTAATCATGAGCTGTTTCCATAGTTCAGGCTGTTCCTTGCGGATGACAAAAGCTCGTTTTAAAACTTTTTTAACCTCTTTGGAGGTGGGTAAGGTAAAAGTAAATCCGTTTGCCTTTCCCGGAGGAGCTTCGTTCGGATCGAAGACGGTATTGGCCAAACCGCCCGTTTTTCTGGCAATCGGGACGGTTCCGTATCGCAAGGCAATTAATTGGGTTAAGCCGCAGGGTTCGAAAATCGAAGGAATGATAAACATGTCGGCTCCCGCATAAATAAGATGAGCCAGGGGCTCATTATAAGATTCAAAAATAAAAATGACATTCGGGTTGTCTGCTAATTTTTTTTTGAGCTTATTAAAACTTTCCTGGATGCGGGGAATCGGTCCCGAGCCGAAGAAAATAAATTGCCCTCCCATTTCCAGGGTGGCTTCGATGGCTTTTTGAATCATGCGGGGGCCTTTTTGGGGAACCAGTCGACAAATACAGGCCACAAGGGGAACATTTGTAAGCGGCATGTGCAATCGCTTTCGCAGTGCGTTTTTTACAACCCCTTTTTTAGAAAGTGAAAAAATATCATAGGGCTCGGGAAGGGCGGGATCTTTCTTTGGATTCCAAATTTCATCATCTATTCCGTTCAGAATTCCGAATAGTTTTTTTTTATTTTTCAGGATGATTTTTTCCAAACCCTTTCCGTTTTCCCGGAATTGAATTTCTTCGGCGTATTTCGTGGAAACGTTCGTAACGGCATCGGAAAAAATAATTCCTCCCTTCAATAGGTTTACCTTGTTTTTTTCCGCCGAGTCTTTCAGGGCTTCGTTCCGGAAGTATTTCTCCGGATTCAAGTCCGACCATTCTAAAATATCGGCGGGGGCTTTGCCTTGATAACTTAAATTATGAATTGTCAGAACGATCGAGCAGGAAAGGAGATCTCGATAATACTCCCGAAAGATCGGTGCAATTAAAGACGTATGCCAATCATGGATATGAATAATATCGGTTAAGGGGAGATGTTCGGAGGTAAAACGGAGGGCAGCTGCGGAAAAAAAAGCAAAACGATAATAATCATCCGGATAACCGTAAATTTCCGGGCGATCGAAAAGGGCATACGGGGAGACGGGATCAATAAAAAAAATCTTTACCTCATGAAGGCAAGCCGACCAAATATCAAAACGATAGATCTGACGATCAAAAAAAAAAGTATTTCCCCTCTTCCGGAGAGTAAGATTTTTTAATCCTTCGGTTCGGAGAGCGGCATATTTCGGAAGGATAAGAGAGACTTCATGCCCTTGGCGGATGAGAGCGCGGCTCAGGGCAACGGTGACGTCGGCAAGTCCTCCGACTTTTGCAACGGGGCTCGCTTCGGAGGCAATATGGCAAATTCTCATCAGCCGTAAACTCTGTTTATTACCTGTTCCTATAATTTTTTTCCCCTTCTTTTTCAAGTCCTTTAAAAAAGAGAGAAATAAATTTTTAAAAAAGAAGGGTTTTGCTAATCTACGGATCGTTTTTCAAAGCGAGTTATTTTTTGAACGGGAAGAGAAGGTTCTTGAAATAATTGTTCTTATGGGTTAGTATTTTGTCCTTTATTTTTTATTGGGGCGTAGCCAAGCGGTAAGGCAACGGTTTTTGGTACCGTGTATCGTGGGTTCGAATCCTACCGCCCCAATTATTATTTTTAGGACAGTCTTTTTTTCATGTTAGCAGAAGAGGAAGCCTGCTTTTTCGGCGGCACTTCACATCCGGAACTTGCGCGGAGTATTTCCGAGCATGCGCGTATAAAGCTCGGGAAAATGCACGTCGATACCTTTCCGGACGGGGAGATCTTCGTTCGCATCGAGCAGAGCGTTCGAGGAAGGGACGTCTTCGTTTTGCAGAGCCCGGCTCGCAGGCCGAACCACTACTTGATGGAGCTATTGGTTATCATCGATGCCCTAAGAAGGGCTTCGGCCGGCTCGGTGAATGTTTTGATTCCTTACTATGCATATTCCCGACAGGATCGGAAGGATACGGGAAGAGTCCCGATTACCGCACGCTTAGTGGCTAATTTAATGGAACGGGCAGGGGCTTCGAGAATTTTAACCATGGATCTGCATGCCGACCAAATTCAGGGTTTTTTTGATATTCCTACCGATAATTTAGCGGCCGAAGCCGAATGGGTAAAGGTCATCGAGCCTTTAGGATTGAAAAATCTTGTCGTCGGAGCCCCCGATATCGGAAGCCTTCGTTCGGCGAAGCGGGTAGCCGATCGCTTGCATGCCGATATCGCCGTCATCGATAAGAGACGTTTTGATTCTCGATCGGTAAGCTTGTCACCGATGATCGGGACGGTAAAGGGAAAAAATGTCTTATTGGTCGATGATATTTGCAGTACCGGTAATACCCTGCATAAAGCCGTTCTTTCCTGCAAGGAAGAGGGAGCGGAGGAAGTATATGCCTTAATTACGCATGCCCTTTTCGTTTCCGGAGCCTTGGAAAAACTCGAAAATACCCCCGTAAAAAAGATTTATATTACCGATACCGTTCCTCAAAACGGAAGAAACAAACACCCGAAGATAGAAGAAATCTCTATTGCGGGATTATTCGGAGAGGCGGTTCGATCCGTTTTGGATAAGAATTCGATTTCTTCTTTATGTAATCGATAACCCTTTTATTGTGGAGAGCTGAATAATATGAAGTTAAAAGTGAAACACCGGGCCGGTGAAAAAAAGAGTGAATTGACGGCCATACGCAGGGAAGGAGATATTCCTGCCGTCATTTATGCCAAGGATGCGGCAAATAAAAATTGCACCGTAAACGGAGCTCTATTTCAGGAATGTTTGCGAAAAATAGCCAAGGGGTCTTTGCCTTCCGTTATTTTCGATATTGAAGATGAGAGCGGAAAAGTGAAAAAGGCAATCGTTAAAGGAATTCAATACCACACGACGACTTATAACGTCATACATCTTGATTTCTTGGAGTTGCTTCCGGGAAATAAAATCAAGTTGAACGTACCGATCCTTTTTAAAGGGGCTCCGGACTGTCCGGGCGTAAAATTAGGAGGAGTTCTTCGTCCGGTGTTGCGTCACCTAAAAGTTCGCTGCTTGCCGGAAAATATACCCGCCTCTTTCGAGATGGACGTTTCCGACTTGTCTTTGAATCAGTCAAAAAGACTTTCTTCCATTACTCTTCCCGAAGGGGTGGAGGCCATGAAGAGCTTGAAGGAAGTGGCCGTTATCGTGGCGAAAAAGTAAGGGGGCAGGATCATTACGGAGTCGGTGATTAAGCTTGTCGTCGGTTTGGGAAATCCGGGAAAGAGATATGAGTGGACCAGGCATAATCTCGGTTTTTTAACGATTGATTGTTTGGCGGACCGATGGGGGATCTCCTTTCGGGGTGAAAAAGGTCTTTTCGGGGAGCTCGGAAAGGCGGAAAAGGGAGACGTGCGCATTTATCTTCTGAAGCCGATGACCTTTATGAATCGGAGCGGAGACTCGGTTCTCGGAGCTTGCCGTTACTATCGGATCGAACCCGAAAACGTGCTTGTTATAGCCGATGATGCAGCCCTTTCTTTCGGGCGCCTGCGAGTCAGGCCATTCGGAGGGAGCGGAGGGCATAACGGTCTTCGGGATATAGAGAAGAAGATCGGGCCGGGCTATCCCCGACTTAGGATGGGGATAGGGGCTCCTCGCAAAGGGCCTTTGGAAGATTATGTCTTGCGGGAGTTCGATTCGGGGGAAAGCGAGGAACTCGAGGCTTTTCTGGAAGAGGGAGCCGAGGCAGTAAAAGTATGGGTTGAATCGGGACTTCAGGAAATGATGAATCGATTTAATGCCGATAAAACATGAATGAAACGTAAAGAGGTTGCATGACACAGGAAACATTAAATCTTTATGAGGGGATGTACATCATCAGTGCTACTTTGAGTGATGATGCCCGTAAAAAAGCCGTGGATAAAATTATCAAGGGCATTACCGATGCGGGAGGTGAAGCACACAAGCTTCACGATTTGGGCCGACGTAAGCTGGCTTACGATATTAACGGTAAAAAAGAAGGACATTATTATGTATTGTTTTTCTCTTTAAAGCCTTCTTTAATGAAAGATCAGTGGAAGGAATATCATTTGCATGAAGATCTTATGAGATTTATGACCTTAAAAGCCGAAAAGGTCGAAGAAGAATTAAAATTCGGTGCGGAACCGCCCGTCGGTGAAAAATAAGGAGAGAAATATGAGAGAAAAAAGAAGTCATTTTTCCATGAAAAAAAAGAAAAAAAGCTGTCCTTTCAAAGCCGAAGGGGGAAACCCGGTTATTGATTATAAAGATAGCGAGTTGTTGTCTAAATTTATTACGGAAAGGGGAAAAATTTTACCTCGTCGAATTACGGGGGTCTCCTCTTATTATCAAAAAAAATTAACGGACGCCATCAAAAGAGCCAGATATATGGCCATTTTGCCGTTTGTTTCGAAAGAGTGAGGATCGATTGAATGAAGAAGTTATTATTATTGGAAGATATTGCCAATGTCGGGCGAAAGGGAGACTTGGTAACCGTAAAGCCGGGATATTCGAGGAATTTTTTGGTCCCTCAAAAAAAAGCCATGATAGCGGACGGTAACGTTATTAAAATCCAGGCACGATTAAAAGAAGAAAGAGCCAAGCAAGCACTCGTTGATCGAAAAGAATCGGAAGAATTGAGCGCTATTTTGGCACAAAAAGTCATCGTTTCCAAGGTCAATGTCGATCCGGACGGCAATATGTACGGATCGGTAACGGCAAAGAATATCGTCGATCTTTTAGCCGAAGAAGGTATTACCGTTGAAAGAAGAATGGTTTCTTTGACTCAGTCGATTCGAACGATCGGTTCGCATACCGTCCATCTGAAGTTAAAGGAAGGGGTTACGGCTCAATTTACGCTGCAAATCGAATCGGATCGAGAAGGCCTTCGCTTAACGGAAGAGCCCGTTGAAAAACAAGAGGAAGAGCAAGTCGAATAAATATGCCCGTCTTTTTTTCTCCGGCCAAAATCAATCTTTTTTTGAGATTAATTCGGAAAAGAAGCGACGGATATCACGATCTTCAATCTCTTTTTCGAGTCGTTGATTTGGGAGATGAAATTTCCATCGAGCCGGATGCTTCGGACAAATATCGTTCCGATCATCCCCTCTTGGGGTGGAATTCTTCCAATCTTGTTCGAAGGGCCGTTGATTTATTTCGAGAGCTTACCGGCATAAAAAAAGCCGTTTCGATCATTCATCGAAAAAAAATTCCCATGGAGGCCGGCTTGGGAGGAGGCAGCGGAAATGCTGCCACGGTATTGTGGGGCCTCAACCGAATATTTGATTCTCCCTTATCGGAAGAAGAGATGAGGCATCATTCTTTGCAACTCGGTAGTGACGTTCCTTTTTTTTTCTCCGGCGGAACGGCCATCTGCAGCGGGCGAGGAGAGAAGGTAGTTCCCCTTTCTCTGCCCGATGAATCGAAAAAGATGTTTTTAGTGAAACCGGAAATTTCTCTTTCGACGAAGGAGGTTTATCTGTATGCAAGAAATTATCGAAAAAATAATCGACCGCTTTCTTTTCTTCTCGGGGAACTTGCCGAAAAACGAAATTATTCCAATGACTTGGAAGAATCGGCTTTTTTGCTCAGCCCTTCTTTATGCATTTTAAAGGAGAATTTGCTCTCTCAGGGATATGATCGGGTTTTTATGACCGGGTCCGGATCCGGGTTGATCTGTATCGGGGATCAAGAGCCTCGGTGTGGAAAATCCGTGCAAATTTTTCCCTTACGATATATAAGAAGAGACGAGAATTGTTGGTATTCGATGAGTTGAGGTCCCATGCACTTATCTAAGAATCTCCGTTTTATCGTCACCGGGGGAGCCGGTTTCATAGGCTCTTGTATCGTGAAAGCTTTAAATGACCGAGGAATTACCGATATCGTCGTCGTCGATGCTCTCGGCACGGAAGATAAATGGCGCAATCTTTCCGGAAAGTTTTTTTCTCACTATCTTCATAAGGATCAATTATTTAATTGGTTAATCGAACATCCTTCGGAAAAGCCGGACGCGGTGATTCACATGGGTGCTTGCTCCAGTACCGTCGAACGAGATGTTGATTACTTGATGGCGAACAACTATGATTATACCGTTCGTTTGGCATCGCTATGCGTCGAAAAGAATATCCGTTTCATTTACGCCTCTTCCGCCGCAACTTACGGAGATGGAAGCCGAGGATTCTCGGACGATCACGAGGGATTGCGAGAACTGATTCCTCTCAACCCTTACGGTTTTTCCAAACATCGATTCGATATCTGGGCTTTGGATAAGAAGCTTCTCGGACAAATCACCGGAGTAAAGTTTTTTAACGTTTACGGTCCGAATGAATATCATAAGGGAAGGATGGCTTCGGTCGTCTATGGTCTTTTGCCTCAAATCGTCAACGAGGGCGTCTTGCGTTTATTTCGTTCGAATGATCCCGAACGATTTAAGGACGGAGAGCAATGCAGGGATTTTATATATGTAAAAGATGCGGCAAGACTCGTGTTGGAACTATTGGAGGCCGATCTTTTCGGTATCTATAATATCGGCAGCGGTCGGGCTGAAACGTGGAATGCTTTGGCCGAAGCTATGTTTGCGGCGGTTAATCAACCCGTAAAAATTGAATATCGAGATCTTCCGGAAGATCTTCGAGGAAAGTATCAGAATTATACGCAGGCCGATATGTCCAAATTACGGAAAAAATTACCCGGGTTTCAAACGACTCCCTTGAACGAAGCCGTTTTCGATTACATCCGTCATTATCTTCTTTCTTCTCGAGTCTATTGACATGGATTTGTCAAAACTATTCAGTCGTTTGCAAGAAAAGAGCATTTTGGTTATCGGGGATTTTATGCTCGATACCTATACGACGGGTTCCGTCCGAAGAGTATCTCCCGAAGCTCCCGTCGTCGTACTTCGTGCCGAAAAAGTAGAGAAACGTCCCGGGGGTGCGGGAAACGTCGTTTTGAATTTGGTTTCTCTGGGGGCTAAGGTCATAGCCTTGGGGCGCCTCGGAGATGACGAAGCCGGAGAAACTCTTCTTTCTTCTCTTCAAAAAGAAGGGGTAAATGTTTCTTCCGTTTATAGGCAAAAAGGGTATATCACTCCGATTAAAAATCGAATTCTGGCCGGAAATCAACAAATCGTTCGGGTTGATTTTGAAGAAAAAGGGTCTTCGGACGATGAAATGGAAAATAAGGTTCTGAAAGATCTTCCCGATATTTTACGAAAGGTTTCCGTCGTTGCCGTTTCCGATTATGCCAAGGGTTTTTTATCTCCGAAACTATTAGAAGCTCTTTTTGAAGAAGCTCGAAAGCGGGAAATACCCGTTCTCGTCGATCCCAAAGGAAAGGATTTCACGAAATATCGGGGGGCTTTTTTGATTAAACCCAATCTTTCCGAGGCTATCGAGGCAGGAGGAGGAGAGGAAGGAAGCTCTCCCGAAGCTCTAGCCCGGCGCATTGCGGAAAAAACGGGGATAGAGAATATTATGATTACAAGATCTTCTCGGGGGATCTCTCTGTTTCAAAAGGGAAAAAGAGAAGACTTTCCCGTAAAGGTCCGCGAGGTGGTCGACGTCACCGGTGCGGGTGATACGGTTCTTTCGGTCTTGACGGTGGCCTTATCGCACGGAATCCCGTTGGGACGGGCTACCGAGTTATGCAATGTTGCAGCCGGAAGGGGGGGCGAAGATCTCGGATGTTCTCGGATTTCCATAAAGGAATTAGCCGAGCTTGTTTTGGAGCGTCATTTCGATAAAAAAGTCTTTTTTGAGCCGGAACGCTTCTCCGTCTTGCAATTTATTCTGGAACGGGAGAACTTTATCCTGATCGAGCTTCTCGGCGAAATCTCCTTTAGCCCTCTCTTCTTCGTCCGCTTGAAAGAATTAAAAGAAAAGCATCCGGATTGTCGCATGCTTCTTTCCGTCGAGGAGGGGACCGTTTCTCCGGAAACAATCGATTTTATGGCCTCCTTTCGAGAACCGGATTTTATTCTTCAAAAAAAGGGCTATCCGGAAAAAATCTGTGCCAAACGAACACCCGAGGCCATTTATGATTATGTCGAAGGTCAATTTACGAAACGAGATTCTTTTCGACTGCTTTTCAAATAGAGAATATATTTTTAAGGGAATGTATGTTATCCTTTCTCTCGGAGGATGAAAAAAATGTCCGTTTTATCGTCAGACGAAGCCTTTAAATTACCGCCCGGGACTTATAGCTGTTCCTTATCGCGGCCGGAGGAAAAAAGAAAAGATTATTTGCAGAAGCATCCGAAATTAAATAGGCATACGCTTATTCTATCCGGAGAGGATATCTTTTCTTATCATTCGGGAAATTTGATCGGATCAGGTTCCTCCAAAAAAGTATATCAAGTTGAAGGAGACGATCGGGTATTTAGCGAAACCGAAGTTTCGGAAGATACGGTTTTCGAAAGGGAAGGGGAGGAATTAGCCTTCCGGTTGTTATCGGATTGCCCTTGGGCGGAGCGGATAGAAAAAATCTTTTCTCGGTTAGTGAACGTTAAGACCGGAACGGTTTATCAAGGGATGTTAAAACCCTTTTTCCCTTTTACTTTGGAGTGCTGTTTACAAAAAAAAGAAATCGATCTTTCCGCAGAAGACGAAGTTGTTTTGTCCAAAGACATTATTTCCGGCTTGGCATGGATGCATGAACGGAAGATGTATCACGGAGATTTCAAGGATCCCAATATTTTAGTAAGCTCTGATCATCGAGCCAAAATAACCGATTTCGGTTTTATGGTCTCCGTTTCGGATGATTCTTTTCGGGAAAGATCCGAAACGCATTGTTTTAGCCCCGGTTATGTACCCGAGGAGTTTTTAAAACTATCCGCGGATAAATGGGAATTATTACCGGAATCGGAAAAAATATCTTTATTGGCTGCCAAAGATAATTGGGGAGCAGGAGTCATCTTATACCTTATCGGTCATTTTCGCCGGGAAGGCTATCATTGCCCCGTTTGGCCCGCGAATTGGAAAGATATTTCCGATGAGAATCGATACGAAGCTTCTCTTCATCATTTAAAGCAAATTTCGAAAGAATCGTCGTTTCATCCCTTATTGCATATGAATCCTCTGAAAAGGAGTTCTTTATCGGAAGTTTTAGAAAGTCCGAGAGAAGATTATCAGGCCGGACAAAAACGCTTTTCTTCCGATCCGTAATATTTTTTACGGCTCTTGCAAAAAAGAACTCCATTTCCTTTGCAAAGTGTTTTCCGTAGGATTCGTTCCGAAGGCTTCGCAATAGAGTCTTTTCCGCTTCTTCCGAAACGGGTCTTCTTCTTGGAGGGTTTCGAAAATAATCGGATAGAGGCGGTGCATTTTTTCGGGTTCAATGCTCTTGCCGCTTTGCAGAAGGCGAGCCCCCTTATCTTTTCCGTTACGACGAAGGTGATTGAGAAAGAAGAGAGGTTTATCGAAGGCCAGAGCATCATATCCGACCGAGGAGTAGTCTCCCAGATAAATATCACAGGCTTGAAGAAGCGGATAAACCGGAGGGTAATGACGCAGGACGAGAAGATTTTGTTTTTTTTCGTATGTTTTTATCACCTCTTCAAATTGTTCGGCTCGGTATCCCGGAAAGTTCGCATGAAGGAAAGGGTGGGTTTTCAGGATCATGTTGTAATCGGAAGGAAGTCGACCTAAAATTTCTTTATGGAAATGAAAAAAAGAAGAGGATGATTCATTATCGACCCAAGAGGGGGCATAGAGAATGATTTTCCCTTTCTTCGGGAAGCGATCGAGAATGTCTTTTCGGATCAGAGCATCATAGAAAGAGCGATATTTTCGGTAATGAAGAAAACGGTAATTGCCGGTAAGAAGGTAGTTTTCCTTTTTTTTTAAAATGCCGAGATCTTTAAAAAGTGTTTTGCTTCTTTTACCGTAAAGCAACAGACGGTCTTTTTCATGAAGATGGTGATGCGGGTTATGAATCGGGGCATGGTATCCCTTGTCCGAACATCCGTGCAGGTGATAAATGATCCGAACGGAGGGATCGGTGATACCGTGTCGAAGAGAAATACGGAGGTCTAACGGGTAGAGAAGGGTATCGTATCCTTTCGGAATAAAGGACGAGGAGGGGCCTTTCAAAATGCTGCGGAGGCCGGGATAAAAGCCGGAAAAACGAAGAAGATCTTCCGGTCGATAACAAATCCAAGGGATATCCAAAAGAGAGCAGAGGGGAGCGGTATGATCGATAAAAAGATCGGGAGCATCGATCCGGGCACAAATTCGACCGGTCAAGAAAGGGACCTCACGGCAGTAAGGAGTTTGTTTTTCAGTTCTTCATAGGAAGGATCTTTTCCGAAGGCATACCGATAGGTTTCTCGGCGTATGTTCCGATAGGTATCTCTGTTTTCTTGTATCGTATCGAAGACAAAGGGATAGGGATTCGAGAAGAGAGAGGGAGGCATGGTCAGGCCCGTTCGAAACAAAAAGGCTCCCCGGTCGGAGAGTTCTCTTTCATTGTGATTGAGGAAATACAAGGGGATATCAAAACTTAAGGCATCGTATCCGACCGAGGAGTAATCTCCCAAGTAGAGGTCGATGCGGGAAAGAAGGGGATACAGTAACGGGTAAAAAGGGAGAAAAAGGAGATTCTTCTTTTTTTGATGCGGTCGTAATAAAGTAACGATCGATTCATTTTCCTGCATGCGAGGATGTAATTTTACGATAAGATTTACGGAATCGGGAAGATGGACTAACAGGGGTTCCAACACGGAAAAAACGGAAGAGGAGTTTTCCGGGTCATTCCAAGTGGGGGCATATAAAATCGTCTTTTGTTTCCGCGCAAAGCGAGAAAAAATCTCTTTTTCAACCAGCGCATCATAAAAATGACGATGTTTCTCATAATAGACCTTTCTGTAGTTTCCGGTATGGAGAAAATAACCGGGGAGAGAGAGAAGATTTTTATCTCTTAGAAGGTCTTCGGTTCTTTTTCCGTAAATAAAAAGAAGATCGATTTCTTTGAAGTGTCCGTCGGGACGAATCCAAGGCGAATGGTATCCTTTATCGGAACAACCGTGGAAATGATGAAGAAATTTCGTTTTCTCCGGCCCGTGGGAAATGAAATTTTCTTTTGCGATAATTTCTCGAAAGGTAGGATGGGGGTTGAAAGAATAAAGAACGGCCGAAAAGTTTTCGACGAGATATTTCACGTGCCAGTTTTTGAGAAGGAAACGGGTTTCCGGGTAATAGTTTCGGTAGAAAAATATCGTCTCCGCCCGAGAAGAAAGGATCGGGAAATCGAGAAAGGAGCAAAGAGGGGCCAGGTGATCGACAAAAAAATTTTTCGGAGTTTCCAATAACCCGCAGCCGAACATTTTTATATGCAAGTCCCGTTGGATGATTTTTATACCTACATTATTTCGGAGAAAGGGCTCTCCTTGAATACTCAAAAAGCCTATCGATCGGACCTTGTTCTTTTTCGGAGTTTTTTACAAGAAAAAAAAATATCCGCTTATGAAAAGGTTACCGAAGAGACGGTTCTCGAATTTCTTTCCTTCCTTCGGGAACAAGGGTATGCCGAAGCCTCATCCTGTCGTCTGCTGATGACCTTAAAAGTTTTTTTCCGTTTTTTGAAACGAGAGGGTTATTTGCAAAAAAATGTCACCCTTTATTTACAAAGTCCCGAGAAATGGAAGCTGCTCCCTTATGTTCCGAGCCCGGAAGAGGTCGAAAAATTGTTGGAAGAGCCTTCCCGAGAAAATAGCGAAGAAAGCAGGGACCGGGCCATTCTCGAAGTATTATACGGTAGCGGATTGAGAGTTTCCGAAGTATGCGGTTTGCACATAGCCGATGTGGATGAAGGTTCTCTTCGGGTGAGAGGGAAAGGAAATAAGGACAGAATCGTTCCGGTCGGCTCCCGGGCCGGATCAGCTATCGATCACTATTTATCTCATTATCGGGAAGATGATAGACCGGAACTTTTTTTGGGAAAAGGAGGAAGAAAACTGGATCGAGTCACCGTTTGGAAACGACTGAAGTATTATGCAAAAAGAGCCGGGATTTCCGGACATTTGACTCCCCACGGTTTAAGACATGCCTTTGCCACACACTTATTGGATAACGGCGCTGACTTGCGGGTGATCCAGGAAATGTTGGGACATGCCGACATCTCGACAACCGATCGCTACACGCACATGACGCACAAGCGGCTCGTGGAAGCGTTTAATCGGTTTCATCCGAGATCATAATTTTTTTTTGAGAATTTCATTAACGAGCGCAGGGGAAGCTTTTCCGCGAGAGAGCTTCATGACGGCTCCGACCAAGAAAGCAAAGGCTTTGAAGCGACCGTTTTGATAATCGGCTACCGATTCCGGATTCTCTCGTAAAACACGGTCGACGAGTTGTTCGATTTCCTTTTCATCCCGGAGCGGACGGAAATCGGGATTTTCGGAAATGATTTCGGCACAGTCCTTTCCGGGAGAAGCCATCATTTCGTCGGCAACCTGTTTGGCTATTTTTCCCGTGATCGTATGATCGTTGATGAAGTTCACGAGTTTGGCTACGTTTTCGGGAGAAATTTCCGAACGATCGAGAGTATAACCGGTGTCTTTGAAACGAGCTGCAAATTCAACGACGATCCAATTAGCCAAACTTTTCGTATCGGGGCAAGAGGAAAGTCCCTTTTCAAAGTAGTCGGAAAGCTTTTTATCATTGATCAATACGGCCGTGACATCTTGAGAAAGGCCGAGATCGGCAAGATAGCGCCTCTTCCTTTCCAAAGGAAGTTCGGGGAGCTCTTTTCGAATCGTTTCGATATATTCCTCGGAGAGGAGGAGAGGAGGGAGATCGGGCTCCGGAAAATAGCGATAGTCCTCGGTTCCCTCTTTTACGCGCATGACCTTGGTCGTTCCGGTCTCGGGGTCCCATCGATGCGTGGCCGGAGGAAGAACGGCGGCCGGATCAGCTTCATAAAGGGCAATTTGTCTGCGTACTTCCGCATCGAAGGCCGCTTCGATGTTAGAAAAAGAGTTCATGTTTTTGACTTCGATCTTAGGGCGCAAAGTCGTTTCGCCTTTCTTTTTTACCGATATGTTCAAGTCAACCCGTAAGGAGCCTTCTTCCATATTTCCGTCGGAAGCGTCGATATAATGGAGAATGGATCGAATCATCATAAGGTAAGCGGAAAGTTCCTTGGCCGAAATATCGATACAAGGCTCGGAAACGATTTCGATCAGCGGAACTCCGGCTCGGTTGTAGTCGATTCCGGCAAAGTCTCGAAAATGCTTACAATTTCCCGAGTCATCTTCCAGGTGAATATGGTGGAGGCGTAGTATTTTTTCTTCACCGTTGACTTCACAACGGATTTTCCCTCCGTTAATGATCGGACGGTAGAATTGCGTGATTTGAAAGTTTCTCGGGCTATCGGGATAAAAATAGGATTTTCGGTCGAAACGACTGTAGCGGGCTATTTCTCCTTCGACGGCACAACCGAAGCGAACGGCTTTGCGAACGGCTTCTTCGTTTAAAATCGGTAAAGCTCCCGGTTGGCCGGTACAGACGGTCGTAAACTATTGGGAGCCGAACTGAAGAGCTTGGTTTTCGTATTCAATTGAGCATGTATTTCCACGCCGACGACGGCTTCCCATTCTCCGTAACTCATTATTTTTCCTCAACTAGGGAAGGGATTTTCCGATTGATCGGATTCCGGGTTTCAAAGGCATGTGCACAGCCGACGAGGAAAGCATCTTTCATGGCCGGAGCAATCAATTGTACGCCGAACGGAAGCCCCTTTTCATCCAGTTGAGAAGGGATGCTCAAAGCGGGGAGACCCGTTAAATTGGCATGTACGGTGTAGAGATCGACGAGATACATACTGACCGGGTCCTGAACGGATCCCAGTTCAAAAGCCGAGGAGGGGGCCGTTGGGGTAAGAATCAGATCGCAATGCGAAAAGGCTTCCAGAAATTTATGAATGATTTTCGATCGAACTCGCAGAGCTTTCTTATAGTGTCCTTCGGAAAATCCGGAAGAGAGGACATATGTTCCCAATAAAATGCGCCGTTTCACTTCGAAACCGAACCCGTTTTCTCGGGAGAGATCATAGATTTGATCGAGAGTTTGTGCGTGTCGGTCTCTGTTGCCGTAACGGATTCCGTCAAAACGAGCCAAATTCGTCGACGCTTCGGCAGTAGCAATGATATAATAAGTCGGAATGGCGTATTTTAAAATGGTGAGATCTACATCGACGATCGAAGCCCCCAACTCTTTAAAGACGGCTACCGATCGTTCGAAAAGATTTTTCGATTCCCCGGAGAGCTCTTTCAGAAATTCAAAGGGAATGCCGATACGAACGCCTTTGAGATCTTTTTTGAAAGCGCCGGAAAAACTTTCATTCGGATGATCGATCGAAGTGGCATCATGAGGGCAATGGGTATTCAGTACTTCGCAAGTGAGAGCCAGGTCTTCCGTATTCCAAGCAAAGGGGCCGACTTGGTCGAGGGAAGAGCCGAAAGCCACCAATCCATAACGAGAAACTCTCCCGTAGGTCGGTTTATAGCCGATAATCCCGCAGTAGGCCGCCGGTTGTCGTACCGATCCTCCGGTGTCGGAACCCAAGGCCAGGGGAACCAGTCTGCCGGCCACGGCCGCAGCCGATCCTCCCGAAGAACCCCCGGGGGTACGCTTTAGGTCCCAAGGATTACGGGTATCCAAAAAAGCCGAATGTTCGGTAGACCCCCCCATGGCAAATTCATCCAGATTCGTTTTTCCGATCAGAACGGCATCTTCTTCTTTCAGGAGGCGAACGGTCGTCGCATCGAAGACGGCTTCATAATTCGAAAGAAACTTGGAAGCACAGGTCGTTTTTTCTCCTTTTATATGAATATTATCTTTAATGGCAAAAGGGATTCCGGCGAGTTTTCCTAAAGGTTTTCCTTCTTTTTTCTTGGCATCGAGTTCGCGGGCTTGTCGGATGGCGGATTCGGGAAAGATTTGCAAAAAGGCACCGATTTCCTTATCCCATTTCTCAATTCTTCGGAGGAAGTGTCGGGTAATATCTTCGGCCGAGCAAACTCCCGAAAGAAAGTCATTCCGTAATTCCAAGGCCGATTTTCGGTACATCTCACTCATCTTTCAAAATTACGGGGGGAACGCGAATCATTCCTCCGATTTGGTCGGGTGCATTTTTTAAAAAGAGATCGCGGGGGAGGAGGTCTTTCGGTCGATCTTCTCGTAGGTGATGACCGTGTTCTTGATAAACGTGGGAATGAGCCTTCTGTTCCTCTTTGACGGAGACCTCATTCAGAAGATCGATAAAACCGATGACCCTTTTCATGTCATTGAAAAGAAGCGCGCGATCTTCTTTCGTCAAAGCAATGCGACTTAATTTTGCTAAATTTTCAATCAGCTCATCCGTTACTTCGGACATTTTTTCGTCTCACGTACGTAAAAAACGTACATTATAAGAGATAGAGATTTAAAGACAAGTTTTTGTTCCCCCGCTTTCGTAAGGCCGGTCGAGCCTTGAACTATTGCTCGAAAAGAGAGGGAGGAACACTTGAAATATCTTCGGCCCTTCTCTTTTGCGGAGGCGTGGCCGTCGATATTTTTTTTCTTTCGGAAAGGGAAAGAGGGGCCGACGGCTTCCGTGAATCGAGTTCTGCTTGCAAGGTTTTCCAAGAGGTATAAAAAGCGTTTATAAGTGAAATGCCGTTATCATCGGTTTTTTTTCGGGTGATATCGATAAAATAAGAAAAAGGCAGCTCAAAATGCAGGCGGGACTTCGTCCCGGAGCCCGTTACCGAGAAATATTTTTTATCGACGGGAAAATAGGCTCCGCGATTTCCTCCTTGAGGGGAGGAAAAAGACCGGATCCCGTCGACGGGAGGTCGAAGGTCCGATGCCGCGGAAGGTTGCAAGCAGGCTTCATCCCAGGAGAGGGAGGGAGAATCTTCCCTTCCCAGAAGAGAAAGGATAGTCTCCTCGGTTTGCTCCGCTCCTCGTAATAGAAAGGGAATATGACGAATAACGGGGGTGACGGCAGAAGGGAGCTTCTCTCCTCCCGGAATGGCTGCCTTGACTGTCAAAAAATTTTCATACGCCTCGACATTTTCTTGAGGGGAAATGATGACGATCGACCTTTCGGAAGAGTTCAGGAGGCGATAAGAAGCAGGGCTTTCTTGCAATAGGAAAAGGGGTGTTTTGATTTGCGGAGCGGATAGTTGAAAGTAATAACGATTCGGTTCGAAAAAACGGTAGGAGTCATATGTGCTATTTAAGGAATCGGGTAAATACGGTTCCG
>CAYGJM010000029.1:0-16256 GCA_964350295.1 uncultured bacterium
CCCTTGCCGTTGTCAGAAGTTCTTCCTCTTCTATTTTTTTATAAAGCTTTAGGAGATCTTCAAGACAAAAAGGATTAAGGTTTTTCATTTCGGGGAAATATTCCTCTTGCACGCGGAAAGGATTAAGGTTTTCCATTTCGGAGAAATATTCCGTTTGCAATTCCCTGACTTTTTGACAAAAATCTCGAATGACTTCCAGATGGTCGGGATGTTCCGGCTCAAGAGGATGACGTCTTCCGGAAGCAATCCCCCGGATCAGATCATAGAAGAAGAAAAGATTGTCCTTTAGATATTTCTCGAATTTTTCAAAACCTCCCCATACTATTTTTATTTGTCCTTCGGAAAGTTTTTTTCCTTCATCGATCTTTTGAACGATAAACGATAAGGCCATAAGTTCAAGAGGGGGAACGAAACTCTCCCCCGCCGCGGCTTCTCCGACGGGATAAACCGTGAAGGTTTGTCCGGAAAAGAGCGGATGAAGGAAGTCTTCGATCCGGACGGAAAGAGACTCTTTGGAGGGTTTTTGCTCGGATGAAGGGGTAAACGGCAGCAGGGAGGCGGCTAATTGGACCTGCTCTTCGAAAAAGGCCGCAGCCTTACGAAAGAGATCGCTCATAAGGGAGAAATGTTCGAGAATTCCGGGAGGGAGAAGGTCATAGCCCAAGGAGCCCCTTCCGGGGTAGAATTTCGGGAAGTTATCGCCTCCCCCTCCGTAAAGGAGAGAGTCAAGAGAGGGAGTATTCCCGTTCGGAAGGGTAATGTTGAGAGAAGTGTTATTCATAGGAGTACCTTTATTTACGGTTTGATCGAATATTTTTTTTCCATTTCTTGACGAAGGGGTTCGGGAAGGCCTTGGAAGGATCCCGGCTGAGAGGAATTGATTTGGTTGCTTTGGAGCCATAAGTATTGAAGACTACCTAATCCTTGAAAAGCTTCCGGAAGAATGGAACTGATTTGGTTGTTGTCGAGGTTTAAGCCTTGAAGACTACCTAATCCCCGGAAAGCTTCTGAAGGAATGGAGGTAATTCGGTTATTGTAGAGGTATAAGGTTTGAAGACTACCTAATCCTTGGAAAGCCTCCGGAGGAACGGAATTGATTTGGTTGCTTCCGAGGTCTAAACCTTGAAGACCGGAGCAATATTGCAAAATTTTCGTAGGTACGGTTTTTAGCCCTTTTCCGGATAAGTATAGATTTTGAATTCCTCCCAAAGCCTCTTGATTCTCCGGGTTTCCCAACCAAGTAAGGAGATTCTCGGCGTTATCGACGGGAATATTCGGAATTACTGTTTGAAGAAGTTCAGCCGTTATCAGGAGATCCTTCTCTTCTATTTTTTTATAAAGCTTTCGGAGGTCTTCAAGGCGGAAAGGATCAAGGTTTTTCATTTCGGAGAAATATTCCGTTTGCAGTTCCCTGACTTCTCGACAAAAATCTCGAATGACTTGTAGATGATCGGCATGTCCGGGCTCAAAAGGATGACTTCTTCCGGAAGCAATCCCCCGGATCAAATCGGAGAAGAAGAAAAGTTCATTATTTCCTTCTTTTATCATATTTTCCAGATAGGCTACGAATTTTTCAAAACCTCCGCATACTATTCTTATTTGCTTTTCGGAAAGCTCCTTTTCTTCGCCTATCTTTTGAACGATAAACGATAAGGTTATGACTTCGAGAGGAGGAACGCTGCTCTCCGTCGCTGCGGCCTCTCCGGCGGGATAGACCATATAGGTTTGTTCAGGGAAAACGCTTGGAAGAAGGTAATCTTCGATTCGAATGGAGGGGTGACCCTTGGAAAGCTCTTCTTTCACCGGAAAAAGCAACGGCTGAAGGGAAGCAGCTATCTGAACTTGTTCTTCAAAAAAGGCCGCAGCCTTACGAAAGAGATCGCTAAAGAGGGTAAATCGCTCGAGAAGCTCGGAAGGAAGTAAATCATGGGCCAAGGAGCCCCCGGGGTAGAATTTCGGGAAGTTATCGCCTCCCCCTCCGTAAAGGAGAGAGTCAGGGGATGGGTCATTTCCGCTCGGAAGGGTGATGTTGAGAGAAGTGTTATTCATGCTCTTTTTCGGAAAGTTTTTGATGTTTCGGCAAGCGAAATCCATTCTTTCCGAGCACTTTTTGAAAGTACGAAGAAAGAGTCCCCTTTAACCGGATCTCTTCTCCGGTAACGGGATGAGTAAATCGTAGCAGGTAGGCATGCAAGGCTATCGGTTTCCCGGAAGAGGAAAATCCCCCGTATTTGGCATCGCCTAATATCGGATGACCCGCATCGCGGGCATGGACTCGCAATTGATTTTTTCGTCCGGTTTCCAGAGTAAGCCAGAGGAAAGAAACTTTGGCATCCTTATCGATGACTTCATAGTGGCTAACGGCTTCTTTGCCCTCATGGGTCGAACTTCTGACTTTGTAATCTTTTCCTTCCTTCAGATAGCTCTTCCAAGTCCCCTTTTCTTCGGGAAGATTACCTTTTACGAGGGCCAAATACTCTCTTTCTATCAGGTGTTCCGAAAATTCCTCTTTCAATCGGAGAAAGGCTTTTTGCGACTTGGCAAACATCAATAATCCGGAGACCTCTTTATCCAGTCGGTGTACCGGATAGATCTTTCCCGATCCGTAATGCTCCTTTAACATCGAAAAAACATTTTTTTCCGAAAGATCGGCTCCCGGAACAGAAAGAAGATTGTGAGGTTTATTGAGAACCAAGAGATGATCATCCTCGTAGACGATCGGAAAAGGCAGTTTGTGCTCCTCTTTTTTGAGAAGAGACAACTCCCCTCCCTCAGGATAAGGAAAATGAGGTTTTTTCAACGTTTTTCCGTTTAAGGCAATCCTTCCGTGGTAAAACCACTTCAGAAGAGAACTCTTCGAATTCTCCGGGTAGTTTTCCCGAAGGGCATCCAATACGGTTTTTTGTTTTTCCACGACTTTCATCTCCGAAAAACAAAGAGGATAGCACAAAAAACATTGTCTTTATAGATAAAAAAATATTTTAAAATTGACTGGAATGATAAGTGACATTCGAGACTTTATTCTCTCGGTCGAAGCGAATCACGACGGTTAATGTTTTTTGAGTGGTCGTCGCTCCTCCTCGGTTTTTCTCCCTGCCGACCAGAACGAGCCAAAAACCGCCCCCCTGGTTATAATACTCGACGCTCGATCCCATTTTGTCATACACCCAGGCTTGCAACCCTTCGGCATCCTGCGTTATGATATTCGGAGCTCCCAAGGCCTGAGCCACTTCGGTTTGGGTCATTCCCCGCGAAATTTTCATTTGAACCTGCCCCAGGGTGAAATTTTGCGCATCGCTCGCGCGACGGGAGCAGGAAGTGAAAATCAGCAATAAAACGATGAATCCTATCGATAGTTTCATATTTTTTCCTCTTGTATAAAAATACTTTTACTGACTTTCGCAAAAAAATCCTGATAATAGTTCGGGTCCTTGATCGGAAAAACGGAAACGACGCTGCCGTAATTATCCAGACGCTTGACCTGAAAATTCACGCGCACCTTGGTTCGATGATCCATCTCGGTAACATTGGCCGTTACGTCGATCACGCTGGTTTTATCCCATCGGGGGTGATCGGCCGTTCCGTACGTCGAAAACCAAAATCGAAGTCCCTTGGCTTCAACGTCAACCTCTTTTTGAGCCGTCAAAAATCCGATATCCGTCTGAATATTTTTCACGACATACCCCTCGTCCTGTAAAACGTTTAACATCGCCTTCATGACCAGATGAAAATCGGAAACGTCAAACACGTGCGTCTGCATTTGCCTGATTTCCAGCTGGGATCGTTGCGGTTCCCGGGGCGAGGAGGGACCGAGACACGAGGTCAGAAAAAGAGCCGCCGCCGCCAACGGAATATAGAGGAATGATCTGGACATAAGGCTCATTCTAGAAAAAAAAGAGATTTAGCTTAAGAAAATTTAAAACAAATTGAAAATCAAAGGATTAACAAGAAAACCTTCCTTTTGAAAAAAGAACTTTCATCGAAAAAAAAGTATTTTAAAAAGAATAAAAAAGATAGAATGTCTATTTTACCCCCAATCAGAACCGTTTTATGGAAAAATTCAGCTCTTTCGTTTTCGTATTTTTGGGCCCCCCGGGGGCCGGAAAAGGCCTATTAGCCTCTCGTCTTTCCGACCGGAAAGGAATGCCCCATATCTCGACAGGGAACCTGCTTCGCGAAGAATGTCGCAAAGACTCGCCTTTAGGAAGAGAGGTAAAGGAATTGATCGAAAAAGGCCATTTGGTTTCCGATGAATGCATTCTGAAAGTTTTGCAAGAACGCCTGCGTAGGGAGGATTGCCGTCACGGGTGCATTCTCGACGGCTTCCCCCGAACGGCCTGGCAGGCCGTTCTTTTAGATAACCTCGTCGATTCCGAACGACAAATTCCGATCGAGGTTACTCTGGATGACAAAGTGATCGAGGAAAGGCTGTCGGGACGAAGGCTTTGCCCTTCCTGCTCGGCCGGCTATCACGTCACATATGCTCCGCCTCGAAAAGCAAATATTTGCGATCATTGTTCGACTCCCTTAATCCTTCGTAAGGATGATGCCCCGGAGATTGTCCGAGAAAGGCTTCGAATATTTCGGGAACAGTATGCTCCCTTGATCGATCATTATCGATCCGGGGAAAGAAAGCCGGCATCCGTATCTTCTCTGGCTTCTCCCGACGAATGTTTTGCCGACTTACTCTTCAAAATTGAATCGCGTATTCCCCTGTCGATATGACGAAACGATGCTTTGGGGACGGCCGACCGGAATATGCCGATTATCACGATCGCGAATGGGGGGTTCCCGTTTATGACGACACCCGTTTATTCGAAATGTTGATTTTGGAAGGAGCTCAGGCAGGCCTTTCTTTCGAAACCGTTTTAAAAAAGAGGGAAGGCTATCGAAAAGCCTTTCACGATTTTGACCCCGTCCGAGTAGCCGCCCTGACGGATGATGATTTAATCCGACTCGCAAAAGATCCGGGTATTATCCGCCATCGATTAAAAATAGAGAGTGCCCGAAAGAATGCACGCGTTTTTCTGCGCATTCAAGAGGAATTCGGCACCTTTAGGGATTACCTTTGGGCCTTCGTCGATAATAAGCCCGTCATCGGGCATTACCGCTCTCTTAAAGAAATTCCCTCCCGATCGGCCTTAGCCGATCGTCTTTCCGACGATTTACGGAAACGAGGCATGAATTTCGTGGGGCCGACGATTATTTATGCCTATATGCAGGCCGTCGGAATGGTTAATGATCATATTCTCTCGTGCCCCTGCCGATTGAATCGATATTCCCCAAACGTTTCCCTCCCGTCTCCGGAAGAAAGAAATAAATGAATAAAAAACCGAGCGTGCTTAAAAAAGCATAGAGCCAAAAAGTTTCGCCCGTTCCGATCCGTCTTGTCAGGGTTAAAAAATATTTACCGACAAAAAACTGTACCGTCCACTGTGTTACTAAGGAAATTCCTATGGAAAAGCTACGTATTTTCAAAGGGAAAATTTCGGCAATGATCAACCGCGTAACCGAACCGACCCCTAAAGCGTAACCGGCAATATAAACAACCAGGGCTAAAATAATGAGAAAAACGGATCGCTTATCATAAGAAAAACGGAAAAAAATGGCGCCCAATAAAACAAGAGCCGCGACGATGGCTCCCGTTCCGATCAATAACATTTTCCTTCTTCCGAAAGAATCGATAAAAAAAATGAGTGCGGAACTGAAAATAATCCCGGTAAAAGCCATAATGACGTTACTCGTCATCAGAGAAGCTTTCCCCGTATAGCCTACGCTTTGCAAAACGGAAGGAGTGTAATAAAATATGGCTCCCATTCCGCTGGTTTCCAAAAAAAAGGCCATCAGTATGCCCGTTAATAAGAGCCCGGCATATTTGCGCCGAAAAAGCTCCCTGACTCCTCCTTGCTCCGCCAAATCTTCTTCCATACAAAAGATCTCGCCTTCCACATCATAGTCCCTACGTATTTTCAAAAGGACTTTTTCGGCATCTCCTTTTCTCTTTTTCAACATGAGCCAGTAGGGACTTTCGGGAAGATAAAACATTCCGATAAAAAGAACTAAAGCCGGAGGAACACCCCCGAAGACCATCCATTTTTCTTCTCCGGAAAAAGAAAAAATCCAGTTAATAAAAATCGCCGTAAACATCCCTAAAACAAAAAAGAAGAAATGCGAGCAAACGCTTGACCCGCGAATGCTTTTCGGCGAAATTTCCGCCAAATAAAAAGGAACGGCCATGGACATCATCCCCGCAGCAAATCCGTTAACGGTTCGAGCTCGGAGGACCGATTCATACCCGTCGGCAAAAAGCCACAAAGTTCCGCCTGCGATAAAAAAAAGAGACGATATATGGATTGTTTTTTTCCTCCCGAATATTTCGGAAAGAGGCCACCCCAAAAGAGCACCGAAAATTCCGGAAAACAAGAAAGCCGAAACAATCTTTTCCTCGGAAGAAAAGCTGAGATGCCAATCGGCTCGCAGTAAAGGGAGAACTCCGGAAATGATCACCGTATCATAACCGACTAAAAAGCCTCCGAGGCAGGCCATGAGAATGGAAATATAAAGCGTTTTATAGTGATTCACGAATTATTTTTTCTCCCCGTAAGCGATGAATAAAATATTGCGGAGCATAAAGATTTTGAAAAACTTCCTTTCCTTTTTTTCCCATTTTTGCGGCTTTTTCCCTATCGAGAAACAACTCTCGAACATATTCCGAAAACTCCTCGGCCGTCTCGGCCAAAAATCCCGTTTCTCCGTGAACGACGGGATTATACTGGTGAGGATTTTTCATGCAAACGACGGCCAACCCTGCGTTCATTCCCTCTAAAATCTTTAATTGCTGCCCGGTTCCCCCGAATACGGGAGCCAATAAAAAAGCAGCTTGTTCGTAGAGGGGTTTCATATCCGGAACGAATCCTTCCGAAAGGACTCCCTCTTCTTTCCCCTCCGGGAAAAAACCGCTCATCCGAATCCGAAAAGAAGGCTCTTTTTTACGAAGAAGAGGGAGAACCCTGCGAAAGAAAAATTCTCTTCCCTGCATATTGAACGGATTGGGGCCCAAAGGCAAAAGAGGAAAAGAAGAATAGGTGTTTTTGATCTTCATTTCACTTAAAGTACAGGGAAAGGAAAAAATTTTTTCGGAAGAGATTCTTTTTTCGAATAACAAAGAGCCCGGATCCGGAATCGTCCAAATCGAATCATATTGATCGAGAAGACGCATCTCTTCTTCATCGGGTTCGAAAGAGAGCCCCCTATAAAAAGTCTCGTGATACACGAGCGGATCCTTCCTTTGCATTCCTTTTTTTAAGGCTTCCTTCATTTTCACGTTCCCCGAAAACCATTCGTGATTAAAAAGGATTCGTCGCACGGAAGAAAAATGACGGTGATCCAAGACGTGATCCCAAAAAACGTAATTCATGAAAATGACGTCCGGCGAGACTTTTTCGACAAACCGTCTGAACAGGAATCGAAGATAAGGCGAAAGAAGGGGCTTCGGATAAACGACGGCTTCTTTTGCATGGGGAAGAGACAAGGTCGCCGGTGTCGAAAGATAATCATCCGTTAGAAAAAGATAGGTATCGAAACCGGAAATTGCCAAGGCGCGAAGAATTTCCAAGGACATCAAATCCGATCCGCAAAGAGGAGGTATATTAAATGTCGGATGGAAATAAACCAGTTTTTTTCGTCTCATGGCTTTTTCGTATATTCCAAGAATTCTTTTGATGCAAATGGATCTTTTCTTTACAAAAGGTCCCATGTCCAAAGTCGTTTATTTTCATCCCAAATTGCATTACCCCCCTCTGGGAGGGGCCGATCTTTCTTCTTATGAAATGATCGAAGCTTTGCAACGGGTAGGCTTTACCCCTTTTCTCTTTCTTCCGGAAGATCCGGAGATGCCCTCGAAAAACCCGGACTACCCTCTGATCCGCGTTCCTGCAACGCATCGCTCTTACCTGCGCCTTCGTTTTACCGATTATATTCAAAAAATCAATCCCGATATGATTTTTATGAACTATATTTTATGGGACGACATCCTCGATCATGATCTATTCTCCGGAATAAAACGGGTAATCTATAACCATGAATGGGCCTCCGTCCGTAAAAAGGGAGTTCAAAAATACATTGATCTATGGAACCGGAAAGCAAGAAACTCCTTAGAGGATATTGACGACTCCCTTTGCAATGAATACATGTACCCGGAGGGCTCTCTCGAAGCGGATCCGATCGAAGCCGAACTCTTCGATCAATATGACGTTACGTTAACCGTTCCGGATCCGGGCAGCCGATTCATTCAAGAAAACACCCGTAAAACAAAAGTTTTCACCCTCCCCTGCACTCTTCCTCCGGTGAAGACGAATAATCGCTATCTGGATTTCGCGATTCTTCCGATTCCTTCCCATACGGTGAATTTTCAGGGCTATTACTTTTTCGTAAAAAAAATTCTCCCGCTGATTCTGAAAAAAAATCCTTTTTTCCGACTCCGCGTGTTGGGACCCGCTGCCGAAAAACTCTTTCCGACTCCGGGAGTTGTTCTCGTCGGGCACGTCGAAGACCTGAAAGAAGAATACGAAAAAGCGAGAATGCTGATTTCTCCCATGTACGGGGGGACGGGACAACAATTAAAAATTTTGGAAGCCATGAGCCACGGGGTTCCCTCCGTCTCTTTTCACAATCCCTTGCAATATAATCCGACCGTCCACGGAGAAACGGGTTTTATCGCCCGAACGGCCGAAGAATTCGCCGAATATGTCCTCCTTCTTTCTTTCGACGGAGAGTCGGCTGCGGCAACGGGGAAAAGAGCCCGTCATTTTTTTGAAAAAAACTTCACTTCCGAAAAGCTCCTTCCGGTATTTACCTACCTAAAGCGTCTGGCCGAAGGAGCTCTTTGATGACCTTTCCCGAAAAATATTGCGCCCTGATCGAACAGCCGAAAGCCTTTCTGGATCATACGGCCCCTCTTTGCGCTCTGACGGGCATCCCTTTGATTACCTCCAATCCCTATATAAAACTTCGCTATGCCTCCTTTTATCCGGGCCTGAGATGTCAGTTAAAAAACTGGCATCTTCTTTACTTAATGGAAAACTACGACACCGTGATTTATCCCTTCAGCATTGATCCCCCTTTCCGAACGATGATTGCAAAATCCCGAGAAAAAGAACCCCGAAATCCGATATGGCAAAAACCGACTCGCTTTATCTATCACCCTCACGGATGCTCCGACAAAGGATATCAAGGCAACCCCCTCAATCCCTATAACCATCTTGCGGGAATCTATCGCATTTTGTTGTACGGGAAAAGAACGGAAGAGGTCTTCCGCGATAACGACATCCTGCATCTTGCCGACTCTTATGCCTTCGTCGGCAATTATCGCCGAGCCTATTATGAAAGGCATCGAGAGTTTTTTGATGCAACAATTCGTAAGGAGGTGCTCTCTTTATTCGCATATCCGGAACAAAAAACGATCCTCTATGCTCCGACCTGGACGGATAAAGAAGATTCCTCCTCTTTTTTTAAGTGTCACAAGGAGGTCATCGATCGACTTCCGGACGAATACAATCTAATCCTCAAAACGCACGCTTTACTCCATCAACCCTATCCGGGCTATGATCCGGAAAAAATGCAACTCATCACACAAAAATATCGAGGCAAAAAAAATATTTTGCTCCTCGCCGACTACCCCCTCGTCTATCCCCTTATTCAGGCCTGCGATCTATATATCGGCGATTACTCTTCGATCGGTTATGACGTGCTCGCCTTCGATAAGCCGATGTTTTTTCTCAACCATCTCGAAAGAAGAGCCGATGAAAAAAGTGCTCGTCTGCTGCGATGCGGAAGAGTCATTTTTCCGAATGAGTTCGGGGATCTTTATAAAATCATCGCGAAAGAACTCCCCGACGATCAAAAATACTCTTCCTTGCGAAAAGAGGCTTATGCGGATGCCTTCGGCGAAGTTTTATCTCCGGATAAGGCGACGGAAAAGCTGCTAAAAGCCTTGCAATAACCGGACGAAAAAACTATAAATCGTTTTCATGAATACGAAAAAAAGAATCGGCGCTCTTTTGCTCTTGGGAGGGACCGGGAAACGGTTCGGCAGCGATATTCCCAAACAATTTCATCGTTTGGCCGGAAAGCCCGTTTTTTTGTATGCCTTGGAAACCTTTCTTTCCCTGAATCGGTTTGATGAAATCATATTGAGTTGCCATCCCGAAAAGATAGATGAAGTGATTCGCTTGACGAAATCTTTTCCGAACGTCTCCGTGACGACCGGTGGAGAGACGCGACAACTCTCTTCCTACAGAGGACTAAAAGCTTTTCGAAATAAACCGGATATCGTCTTGATTCATGATGCCGTACGTCCTTTGATCGACGGAGGAATCATTTTGCGCAATCTCGAAGCGGTAGAAGAAACGGGGGCGGTAAATACCTGCATCCCCTCGACCGATACGATCGTTCATTCCGAAAAAGGAGATTACGTCTCCGAAATCCCGGATCGAGCTCGCTATCTGCGCGGACAGACGCCCCAAACCTTCTTTTATCCCCTGATCCTCCGCGCTCATGAAACCACCGGTCGAACGGATGTCTCCGACGACTGTCGACTGATTGCCGAACTCGGTCATCCGATTCGCATCGTTTCGGGAAACGATCGCAATCTAAAAATAACTTCCGCATCGGATCTGATCCTTGCCGAACAACTATTACACCTTCGAATCCCCCAAAAATCGGAAAATAAGGAAAATTTCGAGGGACGTCTTTTTGCCGTCGTCGGGGGGACCGGCGGGATCGGCAGCGTTATTGCCGAGCGATTGGAAGCCCGGGGAGGCCGAGCGATTCTTCTCTCTCGCCGGACCTCTCCTCCTCTCGATCTTTGCCGCCCCGAATCGATCCTTGAGGCCTTCGATTTTCTCGCCCGTTCCTTCGGGCCTTTGGACGGACTGATTAATTGCGCGGGATATCTCTCGGTGGCTCCCCTCCGAGACCTCTCTCTCCGGCATATTAACGAGCTGCTGGACATCAATTTAAAGGGATTGATTCTTTGCTGCAAAGAGGCCCCCTTAAAAAAAGGAGCCCACGTGATTAACATGGCTTCTTCTTCGTTTTCAAAAGGACGGAAGGATATCAGTATCTATGCCTGTGCCAAGGCAGGCGTCGTCAACTTTACGCAAGGATGGGCCGAGGAACGACCGGATCTGCGCATCCATACCGTTATTCCTCAACGCACCGATACTCCTCTGCGGAAGATAAATTTCCCGGCAGAAGACCCCTCTTCCTTATTACATCCCGAAGAAATTGCCGAAGCGGTTCTGCAACTGTTAAGCGAAAAAGAAATGACCGGTTTGACCCTCGAGGTCCGAAAAAAATAAATCCTCTACCCGGAGATCCTTCTCATGTTCCTTATTTCCGTTGATTTCTATCTTTTGCTGGGTGCCCTTATGGGTATCGTTTCCGGAGCCTTAGGGATAGGCGGAGGTATTATTGCCGTTCCCGTCCTCTATTGGATTTTTACCCTGGTACGCCTTTCTCCCGAAATATCCATGCATATGGCCGTCGCTTCCTCCCTGGCCGCAATCTTTTTTACTTCGACCGTTTCCGCTACGACTCATGCCCTTCGCAAGTCGGTCGAATGGAAGTTTTTCTTTCGTCTTGCTCTCGGACTGATCCTCGGCGCCGCGGGAGGGCCTCTATTAGGAAGAATCACCGATGAGAAAATTTTAAAAACATTCTTGGCCGTTATTGAAATTCTTGCAGGGCTTTATTATCTTTTTTTCCCGCTGCGAAAGTCCGAATCCCCCCGAAGCCCTTCGATAAAAGTACTCTTTTTTTGGGGATTGGCCATCGGATCGCTCGGCTCTGCCCTGGGTATCGGAGGGGGTTTGCTCGTCGTTCCCTTGTTGTTATTTTACGGAGTGGATCCTCTGAAAGCCATCGGAACATCCGCTTTAACGACGGTCCCCGTCTCTCTGGTGGGGACCCTCCTACAGTATTTTTCTTCCCGACACCTTTCCCTGCATTACGGCTACGGTTTCATTTACCTGCCGGCCGTCCTGTCCGTTATGGCCACCTCCTGCCTGACCGCTCCCGTCGGCGTAAAACTGGCTCACCGACTTTCGCCGAATTTGCTGACGAGGCTTTTTGCCGTGATCCTTCTGTTCTTCGGAAGCATGATGATTCTCCGTTAAAGAGTTTAAAAAAACCTTTATTTAAAACAAGCAAACGGTTATTAAGGTCCCCTTCATCCGAAAAAACAAAGGAGAACTCATGGCTCGAAGAGGCATCCGAGAATGCGACGCAAAAAAAATTCTTTCGGCCCGACGCGAGGAATTTTTTCCCGAGTTCGTTTTACACGCCTCGGCCGTTTCCGTGCGAAGCGGGGAAGAGCTGAAGGAAGCGGCTCGAAGTCATGATTTTTTAAACCGATCTCCCCTGGTAGTCAAACCGGACATGCTATTCGGAAAAAGGGGGCTCAACCAACTCGTCTTTTTAAAAAAAGAACGTCCCGGAGACTTTTTTCTGAAAGATGCCGTTGCGTGCATCGACGGACTGATCAACAAGGAAATAACCCTGATTTGCGGAACCAAGGGGGTTCCGGATACTTTTATCGTCGAACCTTTTTACGCTCATGGAAAGTCTTCCGAATATTACCTTTCCTTTTCTTCGGAAAGAGAGGGGGACCTCATTCGCATCTCTTCGCAAGGCGGCGTTCACGTCGAAGAACATTGGGACCGTGTCGTCGAAATCTCCATTCCGCCCGATCTATCTTCCCGGGAAGAAATTCACGCCGCGATTGCGGCCCGCCTTCCCCGCGAAATTGAAAACCCGGAAATTTTTATCGACTTCACTCGGTCTTGTTTGGCTTTTTTCCGCGCCTGTTTTTTTTCTTACTTGGAATTCAATCCGATCGTCTTTCACAAAAGAGAAGTATTTTTTTTGGATGTAGTAGCCAAGGTAGATGACACGGCTCATTTCATCGCCCGAGATCTTTGGGGCGATCTCTCCTTTCCGGAACCGTTCGGCGCCAAGAAAATTCATCCCGTCGAAAAAAGGATTCGCGAATGGGATGAGAATTCCGGAGCCAGCCTCAAGTTTACCCTCTTAAACCCCGAGGGGCGTATTTGGACTCTCGTAGCCGGCGGAGGCGCCTCGGTCGTCTATGCCGATGCGATCGCCAAAATTTGGGGAGCCGAAGAAATGGCCAATTACGGCGAATATTCCGGAGATCCCTCCACGGAAGAAACTTATCTGTATACGAAATCCGTTCTGGAACTCATGACGGGAAAAAAAGGTGAAGATAAAATTTTAATCGTCGGCGGTTCCATTGCGAATTTTACCGACGTTGCCGCTACGTTTGACGGAATCATTCGCGCTTTCGAAGAAATGCACGAGGCCATGAAAGCGGTCGGAACGCATATTTTCGTTCGAAGAGGAGGCCCTAATTATGAGAAAGGCCTGCAAAACATCCGTGAAGCCGGTGAAAGACTCGGACTACCGATAGAAACGTACGGTCCGGAAATGCCTCTCACCCAAATTATCGAGAGAGCCAAAGAACGGACCCTTGTCACCCCGTAAAATTTTTAACGAGAAGGAGCGGCATAAAGCCGAGAATTCCATGACTTTATTTAAAAAAAATGCTCGGGCTATTTTTTGGAATAATAACCCGAAAGCCATTCAAAGAATGTTGGATTACGATTTTATATGCGGCAGAGAGACTCCTTCCGTCGGAGCGATCGTTCACCCTTCGGGTTCCGTTTCCCTCCAAAAGTTTTTTATGGGCTCCGAAGAGATTCCGATTCCCGTTTATCGTTCGACGAAAGAGGCCTGTCGGATGCACCCCGAGTGTTCCGTTTTTTTGAATTTTGCTTCTTTTCGATCGGCCTACGATATCACCATGGAAGCTCTGGACATCCCCTCCTTGCAAACCTTCATGATTACGGCGGAAGGAATTCCGGAAAGATTTGCCGTAAATATGGCCCGAAAAGCCTTTCGCAATAACAAGATCGTTATCGGCCCCGCAACCGTGGGAGCCATTGTTCCCGGTTCCTTTAAAACCGGAAACATCTGCGGCACCCTCTCTAATATCACTCGTTCCAAGCTCCACCGTCCCGGATCGGCCGGCGTCATTACGAAATCCGGAGGACTTTTTAATGAATTGGCCAATATCCTTTCTACTTACGGAGACGGCATGGCCGAAGGGATGGCCATCGGCGGCGATCGATTTCCCGGCTCTTCGTATAAAGAACATCTCCTGCGTATGGAGAACAACCCTCGTATCCGATATATCGTCGTTCTCGGCGAAGTCGGCGGTACGGCCGAATACGAAATCGTAGACCTCCTCAAACAAGGTCTGATAAAAAAACCGATCCTGGCTCTTTGCATCGGAACGGTAGCCGAATTTTTCGGTCGCGAAATCCAATTCGGCCATGCCGGAGCCTCGGCAGGAAAAGATTCCGAAACGGCCGATGCCAAAAATCAAGCCTTACGTTCGGCCGGTGCCATCGTTCCGGAAACTTTCAACGAACTTCCTTTACTGATTGAAAAAACCTATCGAGAGCTCTTTTCCCGAGGAGTTATTCCCGTCATTCCGGAGCCTCGCGTCCCGACCGTTCCGGAGGATTACTTACGCGCCAAATCGGCAGGAAAGGTCCGTCGAGCAACGAGTTTCGTTTGTACGATCTCCGATGATCGAGGAGAAGAAGCCGTTTATGCAGGTCACCCGATCAGTTCCGTCGCCGGCCCGGATACCGGTTTTTCCTTAACGGACGTTCTCTCTTTGCTCTGGTTTAAAAGACGCTTTCCGAAATGGGCAGCCGATTTTATGGAAACCGTTTTGAAAACGGTTGCCGATCACGGACCGGCAGTCAGCGGAGCACACAATGCCCGGGTAACGGCCCGTGCGGGAAAAGATCTGATTTCTTCTTTGGTTTCCGGCTTATTGACCATCGGACCGAAGTTCGGCGGTGCCATTGACGAAGCGGCCAAATACTTTAAAAAAGCTTCGGAAGAAAAATTATCTCCCGCGGCATTCGTTCGAGAAATGAAAACGAAAAACATCCCCATTCCGGGAATCGGTCACCTGATTAAATCGATTACGAATCCGGACTTGCGGGTTTCCTGCTTAAAAGAATATGCCTATCGTCACTTCCCTCATACTTCCCTTTTGGAATATGCCTTGGAGGTCGAACGAATAACGACGGCCAAGAAAGAAAGCCTCATCTTAAACGTAGACGGAACCATCGGGGTTTTAATGGTCGATATGTGGAGAGGACTGAAATATTCCGAAGAGGAAATCGATCGCTTTATCGATATGGGCGTTCTGAACGGCTTTTTCGTGTTGGGAAGATCGATCGGGTTCATGGGACATATTTTTGACGAGAAAAGATTGAATATGCCTCTGTACAGGCATGACACCGATGATATTCTCTACAAAGTCTCCGAAGAAGAAAGGGATTAGCTTTCCCTTTCAAGACTCTCGGAGTAACTTTTTTTGCGAAGAGCTTCTTCCTGCAGCGATTGCAGTTCTTTTACAAGCTTCGTTAACTCCAGATAATTCTGCAATCGCTCTAAAAACTTTCTTTTTCGGTCCAGGTATTCTTTTCTTTGTACAAGAGATGCATACCTATGTTGCGGAACGGCATCGCAAAGATCGGGACAAATCCAATCATCCGCATGCGTATTCATATAAAAGGCTAAAGAATCCGGAGCTGACTCCTCCATCCTTCTTTGCTGAAAATCGAAGTTGACTTCGATAGGATCTTCAAAATAAGAACAGACTGTTTTTTGTCCTTCCGTCAAAATGTTTCGGATATCCGCAAAGGAAATGGAAGCACGGACTTGATGCAAGAGGTTTTCCCATATCCCTTCCTTTATCCCTTCGCCGAAAGGCCCCAGATTTCCTTCCTTGACTAATTGATCGATGGCTTCCTGCAGTAATTTTGCCGCAACGGAATAATCCTTTTCCCGAAGAGCTTGATTCCCTCCCTCTCCAAGCAGATTCAGGGCTCTTTGATAAAGGTTTTTCGATTTCTCGAATGGAGAAGGCGTACGATTATGATGAAAAAAATGGCTGAGCTGCCCCCAAACATTTTCTTGTAACAGACATGTATTGATTTTTTTCCAAACGGAACAATAGGTTCTCGGTAAAAAATGTTCGGGAATCACCCGAAATTCCTTGATTTGTTTTTCCGTAACGGATGCCGGACAAGTCTTCTCATAAAAAAAACGAGAAACGGTATCCACCGGCATAAGGAGAAATCGATTATAGA
>CAYGJM010000030.1:0-9299 GCA_964350295.1 uncultured bacterium
AATAAAGAAGAAAAAATCCCAGGATGAAAACCGTCGTGAGAGCGCAAAAAATAATGGGTCGAGGAGTTGTTTTTCGATTTCTAATGATATTGATGAGGGCGGGGATCAATAATAAAAAGAAGACGGGTGATAAAATGGCCACCTGGGCTCCCAAAAAATCGAAGAAGTTACCCGGAGAGCCTCGAACGGCCGTCTGCGTAAATACGTGACGGAACGTTACCCAGCCATGTTTCATATTCCAAATTACGGAGGGGAGAAGACCGAGAGAAGAGATGGCTATTCCTTTCCCTATTTCTTTCGTATAAAGGAAACGATAAAATAGGCAGGCAAAAAGAATCACGATCCATAATGAAAACACGGGCCATTTAAAAAGAGCGCCGATTAAGATCAGAAATCCCACGATTCGATAATCGGGAGGAACGCCTTCCTTCATGGCCAAAATGAGCGGATAAAGAGCCAAGACCCAAAAAAAAATGAATCCTACGTCGGTCGTGGCGGCAAAAGTTCCCATCAGACCGATCGGAGAGAGAGCCTGAATCAGGGCGGACCAGAAGCAAGTTGCCGGTTGACAACCGGCAAAAAAAGCCAAATAATAGACGGCAAGGGCGGTCAGGAAAGCGAAAACGACCGAAAAAAAACGAACTCCTAATTCGGTATCTCCGAATAAAAAGGTTCCCGATCGAATTTGCCAGGCGATTCCCGGCGGCTTGCTGTAAAATCCGAAGTCGAGGGATTTGCTCCATGTCCAATACTGGGCTTCATCCGGATCCAGGCTGATGGAACCGGATGAAATTTCCGTGATGGCCCAAACGGACTTGACCAGCAGGATCGCGGACAGGAGCAAAAAATAATATTTGTGATTCTTTACAAGGGTCATGATCTCAAAAAAGAATAAAATTAGGCGTTAGGATATCCCGGAGAGGTTAGAAAGTCCAAGTAAAAGTAGCTACGCCGCTTACGAAGTCCGTACTATTTTTCCCCGCAAAGCTGAACCAGACGCCGATAAGAGCTCCGAAGTTATCGGTAAGGTTATATTCGAGGGCAGGAGCAACGCTGATGTTTTGTGAACCGGGAGCGTCGATCGGTATACCTCCCGTTCGTCCTACGAAACTCGTTCGGGATGAAACGGTATATTGCCAGTCCGTTGCGAAGACCCAGGATTGGGTCAGGCTATATTCCCAGGCAAAAACCACGTTGAAAGTATTCGGAGGATTTACGGTTCCTCGAGTCGTCGGCGATCCGCCGTAGGCATTGCATCCTTCGATCCGGGTCTTTGCCGCCAAGGCATAGCCCGTTCCCAATCGCAGGGTCATCGGATGAAAGTGCCGGGGGTTTAAATCTTTTTTAAACGAATAAATCGTTTTTTGGAAAGCAAGTTGGAAGGTGGTGATATAAGATCCTCCTCCGGAGGCATCGGTTCCCAACTTATTCGGATTCAGGTGCTGATATCGCCCGGAAGGAAAGGTCTCACCGATTGAAAACTTACAGGAAGGAACCGGAGAGTTGAGAATCGATTTAAGCAATTGGATGTTTAAGGAAAGAGGGGTATCTCCGTAGTTGAAGGACGATTGGTTGCCGAAGCGCTTGTAGAAAGCTTGAGACGTGCAAACGAACGAGGCAAAGTTATTGAGTCCGACTTGAACGATAACCTGCGGATTGAGCAGAATCATGGATGATACGCGGGAAGCATGCCAGTGACTGTTGAAAGAACCGAAATTCTTGGTCCAAAACAAGTAGGGCTGGACGTTCACGAGTCCCGGAGGGAGCGTATTGGCCGAAGGAGCTAACAGGGGACCCGAATACCAGGGATCTTTGACTTGATAAAGAGTTTTGACAAAATTCCATTCTTCCTGTTGATGTTCGTATACTTTTTTCCCTTGGAAAATACCGTATCCCTGTAAGGGAGCGGAAAGGAAAAAGGCGATAAAAAAGAAAGTTATTATTTTCATATGGGCAGCAAGCTAGTCGTTTTCGATTTTCTTTTCAATGAAGAACCGACCAGGAGCTCTGCATTGAAAAGAGCCGCTCCGGCGGCTCCTCGCATCAGGTTATCGACCAGGAGAGTCACTTTATAGTCGAACAGGGAAGAGGGTCTTAAATGACCGATACAAACCGTCATGCCGTTATTTACGGCCAGATGAAGAGAGGGTTGAGGAAAATTTTTTTCGCGGAAATAGCATAAGACCCGTTGAGGAGCCGTGGGTAGTCGGGGATGGGGTTGTCGAAAGGAGGTCCAGGCTTGAATGACTTCTTCCGGGAAGGCTTTCTTTTTCAGGGAAAAGGATAGATTGATTAAATGACCGTTGCGGACGGGTACGCGATTGCATTGGGCTTGGAGAGAGAAGGAGGCCTCGCGGATGCATCCTTCCGAAAGGGTTCCTAAAATTTTGAGCGGCTCTTTTTCTATTTTCTCCTCTTCTCCTTCGATATAAGGAATAACGTTGCCTAAAATATCACAGGCGGAAACACCCGAGAAACCGGCTCCCGAAATGCCTTGCAAAGTCACGACATGAACGGCTTCGAGGCCAAATCGATCTTCCAGCGGTTTCAGGGCCGGTACCAATCCGGCCACGACGCAGTTGGGATTGGTGATAATTTTTCCCGATGTTGATTGGAAAGCTAAAAGATCAAGATGATCCGGATTGATTTCGGGAATCAGCAGGGGAACGGTAGGATCGAAACGAAAGCTCTTTGCATTCGATATAATCGTAGCCCCCTCTTCGGCCAGTCGTTTTTCCATTTTGAGAGCTACCGCGGAGGGAAGAGCCGAGAAAATAATTTTCTCTTCAAAGGAATCGGTAGGATCTTTTAAGGTCATGCGCAAGAGCTTTTCGGAAAGGGAGATGTCCGGATTTCGGAGTCCTTCGAAGAATTTTTTTCCGATCGAGCGAGGAGAGGCGGCAAGAGAAGTAATCGTAAATAGGGGATGAGAAGCCAGGAGAGAGACGAGCTTTTGTCCTACGCATCCGGTAGCACCTAAAACGGCAACGGGTATCTTCATCATAAAGAGAAATTATAGGGGGAAAAAGAATTTAATCTCGATCATAAAACCCGAAAAGATCTCGGAAACCTTGGAGGGTAACATCTCTTCCCATGGCGGCGATCGAGTCGGTTAAGGGAATATTTTTCGGGCAAACGCGTACGCAGTTTTGGGCATTTCCGCAATCGGCAACGCCTCCGTCTTTCATCAGCGCGTGGAGGCGATGATGCCGATTCATTTTTCCGATCGGATTAGCGTTAAAGAGTCTGACTTGGGAAATCGGAGCAGGTCCGATGAATTTCGAATGATCGTTTACTTGCGGACAAGACTCGGAACAGCAACCGCACGTCATACAAGTCGAAAGGGCATACATGATTTGCTGTTTATCCTGAGAGATTTTCGGCCCGAAGCCCCGATCATAGGCTCCGTCGCTTTGAATCCAGGCTTGTACTTTTTTTAAGTTTTCGAACATGGCCGAACGGTCGACGATTAAATCCCTCACCAGGGGAAATTTTGTCAAAGGGGAGAGCAGAATCGTATCGGAATTCGTTTCTTGGAGAATCGTTCGGATCAGAGCGGTACAGGCCTGCCGAGGTTTTCGGTTAACAAGCATGGAGCAGGAACCGCAGACCTCCTCCAAACACCCCTGTTCCCAGACGACGGGTTCTACGGCTTTTCCTTGACGATTCACCGGATTTTTTTGAATTTCCATTAAAGAGGAGATGACATTGGAAAAATCGGAAAGAGGGCAGGAAAATTCTTCCCAATATTGGTGACCGGGTTGTCCTCTGTAAATTTTTAAGATGAAAGAATCCGTCATCTTTGAATCTCCTTAGGTAAAGGGAAGAACGATATTATTCGGAATATTTTCCAAGCGGGGTTTTATTTTTTTGGCTTGCGTATAATCTCTCTTTATCGGTTTGAGGTGTCTTAGGTCAACGGGATTATAGGAAATTTCCGGTTCATCTTTCGTCGAATCGTAAGTAGCAATCGTTTCTTTCAGAAAATGTTCATCGTCTCTTTCCGGAAATTCCGGTTTATAATGAGCACCCCGAAATTCATTTCGTAAAAGAGCTCCTTTGGCAATGATTAAGGCAATTTCGCACATCGGTTTAAATTGACGGGAAAAGATGTAGGTTTGATTGGCAAAACAAGAACGATCGGCCGGGGAAATATGATCGGCTCTTTCGCGAATTTCCTTAATTTTCGATAGGGCTTTTTGCAAGTCCTCATTATTTCTTTTTACCGATACGTGCCGGATCATCTCGTCAGCCAGCTCTTGATGGAGGCGATGAACATTTTCCGGGCCGTTGCATTGCAACAGTCTTTTCTTCTCTTCTTCCTCCCTGCTCAAAGCTTCTTCGTATACGGAAGAGGGAATTTCTTTTCTCGGGCAAGCCTGCACGTAAGAGGGCACTTCGACTCCGGTCGTTAAGCCTCCGAAAATACAGGAGAGAAGGGAGTTAGCCCCCAATCGGTTGGCTCCGTGATATTGGTATTCGCATTCACCGGCAGCGAAGCACCCGGGGATATTCGTCATCTGGCGATAACGTTTTCCTCTGTCCGGGTCATCGGCTGCGGGCCAGTCGACCCAAGCTCCTCCCATCGAATAATGCATACCGGGGAAAATACGCATCGGTATTTTATCGGGGCTGTCTCCGGTAAATTTTTTATAAATTTCCAAGACGGAAGCCAAACGATTACGAGCTTCCGGGGTCAGATGGGTAACATCGAGATAGACTTGATTCTTTTTGTCTATACCGAGTCCCATTTCGCAAATGCGCAAAATCTCTCGGGAACCGATATCTCTCGGAACGAGGTTGCCGAAGGCCGGATAAAGTTCTTCCAAAAAATACCAGGGTTTTCCCGTCTCGCCGCAACGGATTTCCTTCCCCGTCGAATCGGTAATGGTTTTCGAAGAATCTCCGTATACCCAGACTCTGCCTCCTTCTCCTCGGACCGATTCGGAAATCAATCGGAGCTTATCTTCTCCGGGAATGGACGTGGGATGAATTTGGATGAATTCACCGTTTCCGTAGCGCATCCCTTGCAGATAAAGGCGACCGTTAGCCGCTCCCGTACAGAACGTTGAATTGGTCGAATACTTGAAAATCATTCCCGGTCCCCCGGTGGCCATAACGACGGCATCGGCTCGCAAGACTTCTAATTTCAAATTGAATAAATTCATGAAAATAATACCGCAGGCCTTTCCTTCTCCGTCAGTAATTAATCGCATGAATTCATGATTTTCAAATTTTTCCACGTTACCGAGAACTTCGTGCCTTCGAATTTGCTCATCCAAAGCATAGAGTAATTGTTGCCCGGTAGAGCCTCCGCAAAAGGCCGTCCGATGATAAAGCGTTCCTCCGAATCGACGGAAATCGATGTTACCTTCCGGAGTTCTGTTGAACGGAACTCCGAATCGATCCATCATTTGGAGGATTTTCGGACCGGCCAGGCACATCTCCAAAACGGGAGGTTGGTGAGCCAAAAAATCTCCCCCTTTGATCGTATCATAGGCATGAATCAGAGGAGAATCTTCCTCTCCCATACTGTCTATTGCAACGTTAATGCCTCCCTGAGCACAAACGGAGTGGGATCTTTTGACTTTCGTAACGGAAACGATGCGAACGAGGAATCCTTTTTCGGCAAGTTTTAGAGCGCAGGAGAGACCGGCCAATCCTCCGCCGACGACGATTGCTGAGAGCTTTTCCATAAGATTCCTTGTTTTTACTAACGTAAGTTTACCAAATAGGTCAACCAGACGGCCGATAGACCCAATAAAGCCAGGAGCATGCTGAAAAGAACGGCTATTCGACCCATAATCGTCTGAGAACGGGCACTCAACGTAATTCCCCAGGAAATCATGGCCGTACGGAGACCGTTGAAGGCATGAAAACAGGCAGCAATGACAAAAATAGTGTAGAGAGAAATCATCCACGGGTTTTTAAATGTTTCCCGGACGCTTAATAAAGTGGCCACGCCGAAACTTCCGGAAACGGCGATCACCTCATTATTTTTCAGCGGTTTTCTAGAGAGGGTTTCGATATAATTAGTCAGAAATCCCGTCATGACTCGTTGTCGTACTTCTTCCGCTACTTCCGATTGATAAGGGGTTCCCGCGTCGGTTCTTTGACCGTGCATCAAAAGATTTTGTTTTTCCTTTTGAATTTGTTCGTCGGTATAAAAATGAATATTGAGTTTGGGGGCCAGGGCATAGAGCCCCGGATCCATATCCAAACGAACCATGTAATATTGGTGATGAAGACCGGCATCCACTTTTAAAGGGTAATTAACGAAGCGCATTTGAACGACGTGCAAAAGAATGCCTACCAAAAGGATCCAGGAGGTAATCCTTTGCCAGGAAAAAGCATGATTTCTCGGATATTCTTTGAGAAGGGGGGCGGAAGCCTTACCGAATCGGCTGTTTAAACGAGCGGTGAATAAGTAGCGAACCCCGTAAACCATGTGCATAAGCAAAGGAACGGCCAACAGAAGGATTTCAATGGCGGGAAGATAGGGTAAGTCATGGATTTTATTGACCATATGGACGAATCCTTGACCGTAGTCTCCTATAAACAGGGCGGCTTGGGAATTCGTAAGAAGGTGTTCCGATAAATAGGCGACGAGCCAGATGCCGGCAAGCGAGTGAAATCTTTTCCGGACGTAGGCTTCGGGTAAAATCTTTTCCGACATAGTCAAGAGCTAAATTATTTTTTTCAATCTAACAACAAGACTTTCTTTTGCCAAGAATTTTTTATAAGAAAAAAATAATTTATTTTTTTTACGGAATTTTAGGGTAGAATAAATTAATGAATTCTTAATATAAATGAAATAAAATCCCCGAAGAATAAATAGCGGGGAAGAGGTGTTTTATGGTGAGAGTTTCAGAGAGAACAACGCTTCCTTGCCCGTTACCGCCGGGGCTTTGCGTTGCGAACGAATATGAAGAAAAATTTTTAAATAAAAAATATTTGGCACATTTATTCGGGGACCGATTCATCAAGGATTCCTCGCATGAGGGATGGACCATGTCCGATGCTCTTTTGCACATGATACGGGTTTTAGAAGAGAACGGCGACGTTCCCGGTATCCCTTCCTTACGCGAGAATTTAATCGGTTGTCTCGAGAGGTTGAATCATATGAATGCTTTTAACTGGAAAGACGGAGAGGACCGAATTTCCGGAGAAAAAATAGCCGTTTTTGCCGATAAGATCAGGGAGGACCTCCAAGCTTTGTCGGTCGGGGGAAAAATGGTGATTCCGGGAGGAATCGGGAAGTCGCACGGCGTTTTATATGAGTTTACGAAGCAGGATGAGGAGAACTATGCCTTTGCGGTCTATAATACCGGACTCGGTATGACGAAACATCGGCTTATCGTTCAGGAGGAGGGGTGTAAGATCGAAGCGGCTTATCGTATTTTCGATATTGCCGAAAAGACCCTTTCGGAAGAGAAGGTGATCGATCGGTTGTTGGGACTCTTTATCGATGTCGATACTCATTCGACGGAAGAAGCCGTGGATCTTTTGTATGATGAAATTCTCCCGCAATTCGGAGGAAGGCGGGGAGAGATTCCGCTTGATTTCAAGGAGTACATGTCGGCGCAGCGTTCGGGAACCTGTGCCTGGAAAATGTTGTGCGCTTACCTGAGGTATAATTTGCCGACGGAGACCTACAAATACGTAAAAATGAAGGCTCGTTTTCAGGTGTTCGAGAAATGGTATCGCTTGGGTCTTCCTCTGAATTGCCGGAAAATCAATCAAGAGCTTTTAAGCCGTCTTTTAGTGAACAAGAAGGATGAAACTTTGAGCAGATCCGCCGGTGAAGACGAGTTTTCTAAGGAAGAGCTGTTAGCTTTGGGCATTTTGAAAGTGGCAAAGACCTACAAGGGATGCGAAAATGGTATGAATATTTCACCGGAACCGTACCGGAAGATCTTATTTTTCATTCTTAAAGAGAAAAAAACGCTCGGTGTTTCCCGTAATCCGACCAACGGCTTCTTCAAGGGGCATTTCTTTTACGGCGGCAATCGTTTCGGCCACTTCCGGAAGAAATTCCGGTCGATTCGTTTTCCCCCGGTGTTTTTGGGGAGCCAAATAAGGGCTGTCCGTTTCAATTAAGATTCTGTCGATAGGGATCTCCTTTACAATCCGGCGAAGGTCTTCGCTTTTTTTGAATGTCACGATTCCGCTGAAGGAGAGAAACCATCCTCGGGCAAGAAGCTCCCTCGCTTCCGAAAGAGTCCCGGTAAAGCAGTGGAGAAGCCCTCGGTTCTTTTCCGTAACGGGATAGCAGTCATCGATGATCGGGAAAAAATCTTCGAAGGCTTCCCGACAGTGGATGATTACGGGCAAAGAACATTCTCGAGCCAGCAGAAGGTATTTACGAAGAAAGGCTTTTTGGATGTCTTTGGGAGACCGGAGGTAAAAATAGTCCAGGCCGGTTTCTCCTATGCCGACTAATTGGCCGTCGAGAGCCGCTTGTCGAAAGGCCTTGAATTCGATTTCTCCGTTGCTTTCCACATCGTGGGGATGGGTAGCTCCGCAATTTCGAATGAAGGGATATTGCTTTTGTAATGCAATTCCTTTCCGTAAAGCCTCGGTATCGGTACAGATGTTAACGATCCGGTCGATCCCTCTATTTCGGGCCGACTGCAGAAGAGTCGCGACTTCCGGATATAGAAGCGGATCGGTAAGATGAGCGTGCGAATCAATGAAATACATGGAAAGGATTTTATATCCGAGATGAAAAAATGAAAACGGATAATTTTGTTGCATGCGATTATTTGATCTTTTACACTCGACTTTTTATCTAAAAGGGGCTTTTGCATTCATGTCGCATCCCATTGTAGAGGCTTACGTGCATTCCGATTTATTCGGAAGAACGATTTTTTTGAGTCTTTTTATCTTGTCTTTGACCGGGTGGACAATCATCGTCTATAAGATATGGCTTTTGAAGCAGGTCCGGAGAGATTCCGATCTTTTTCGTACGGCCTTTTTCCTGAGAAAGAACCAGCCTCTTCATTTGGAGTGTAAACCCGTCATTCGAAAAACGGAGATCCCTCTTCCCTTTTTAGCCGTTTATCAAAACGTGAAGATAAACGGATCGGAAATTTTAAAGAAAAACAAAATATTTGCGGAAAAAGAGGGAAGGAGTTCGGATGGCATGTATCTGTCGGCTACCGATATCGATCAACTGGAGGCCGGAATTCGAGCAACGGTGCAAACGGAAAAAAGAAAGCTGGAAAAATATTTGTTTTTGTTGCCGATCGTTGAGGGATTGGCTCCCTTACTGGGGTTGTTGGGTACCGTCTGGGGTA
>CAYGJM010000030.1:9309-16059 GCA_964350295.1 uncultured bacterium
GAAATGCGAATATCCTGAGCAATCAGGCCGTTTTATCCGGCCTTTCCATGGCTTTGGGAACGACGGTATTGGGTATTATCGTCGCGGCTCCGGCTCTGATGGCCGATAAATATCTGAAAAATGTTCTTCGGGGGTATACGGTTCGGATGGAAGGTTTTGCTTCCGAAGTTTTATCAGCCGTCGAGATGAGATACCGGATTGCGGACGTTAAGGTCGGCATATGAGTAGGCGATCGGTGACGGCCTATTCCTTTCCGGAAGAAACCGGGGGTATCGGCATTAACTTGACCCCTTTGATTGACGTCGTTTTCGTTGTATTGATTATGTTTATTATCATTGCCCCCATGCACGTCGGGGAAGAGGTTGACCTGCCGGCCGGTCACGCGCTTCTCGAAACGGCTCCCGCTCGCGGGGACATTCGCATATATGTAAAAGGGGATAATACCCTTTGGTTTCAAAAAAAGTGCGTAACGCAAAAGGAGTTAACGGAAGCATTAACGGCGGCAAAAAGAGAATCCCCGGAAGCCGTGCCTCGCATTTATCAGGATAAAAAGGCTTTTTTCGGGACTTATCAGGAAGTAAAAAATATTACCGAACAAGCCGGGTTCACTCGGATGGAAGTCATTTTAAATCCTGCGTAAATATGGCTGAAAATTCGCAATATCGCATTCCTTCCACGATTGTCCTAACGATCGGAATCGTTCACGGAATTTTGGCCTATGCTCTTTTTATTCGGGAGCCGGCCGTGGTCCCGAAAACTCGACCGGCTCCGATACGAGTCATTTACGGAACGGCGGCTCCGATCTCGCCCGGAGCGAAAACGGTTCGTAAACCGATTGAAGCTCCGGTAAAAACAGCGGCCGGAAAAACCGTTGTCAAGAAAGTTGCAGCGAAGCCGATCCCATCCGACTCGCCCCGCCGGGAGCCGGTAAAGTCCGTGTCGAGCAAACCTCTGACGGTCCCCGAAAGGGTGGATAGGTTGAGTGTGGAAGAAACCGACCTTTCCGAAAAAATATCGGATCCGGAGGGGATAACGGGGTATAGGGATATTCTGACGGCTTATTTTAAAAGCCGTCTGACCCTCCCTCGAGAAGGAAAGGTCACCGTGGAGATTACGATAGACCGTGACGGATCGATCGTGTCGACAAGGGTGGTTCGCGCCGATGACCCGGGGATCTCTCGCTTTATGGAGGAACAGTTGAGCGAAATGACCCTTCCTCCCTTAAGCGGAGAATATAAGGGTAAAAACAAGAGCGTTTTTTTATTAACCTTTTACGGTACGGACGAATGACGAAATATCTTTTTTTCTGGCTATCGATCTTCTTTTTTTTGCATCAAGGGCCGGATGCACAACAGGAAATTCTCGTCCGATTGGATGTCGATCGGGCCCTACTTTCCCTTCATATCGAAAATACGCGTTCCGGCGAAAGTTCCCTGACGAAAGAATATCTCTCCGATATCGAGGGAGTTTTGCATTACGATCTTTCTTATAACGGAAGGACGAAAGTCGTCGGTGATTTGCGTGTGGATTATCCCGGGGGAAAAAGAACCGAAAAGGATTGGTATGCTTTAGGGGTATCTTACCTCATCCGTCCGTATCTTTTACGGAACGTTTTAACGCTCTCCGTGATTTCCAGCGAAACAAAACGGGTTGAATATGCGGAAGATCTGATTTTAAGCGGGGAATTATCTCAAGATAGAAGGAAAATACACTCTTTTTGTCAGCATCTGCACGGAAATTTTTTCAAGGAAGAAGGACCTTATGAAAGTCATATTTTATATACCTTATCGGATGATAATCCGGCGACTCGCGAATACGTACCTTGGGTTTCGGAAGTTTTTATCTGCGATTGGGACGGAGCCAATGCCGAAAGGTTAACGCGGGAAGGATCTTATTGCGTTACCCCTTGTTCGGTACCGAACGATTCGGGATTTCTATATGTTTCTTATAAAATCGGACAGCCGAAAATTTTTTGGTCTCCCTCTTCGGATGCTACGGGTAAAAGATTTACTTATCTTCGCGGTAATCAATTGATGCCGGATATTTCTTCTCAAGGAAATCTCGTCGCTTTTATTAATGATGCCCCCGGAAATCCGGAGGTCTTCGTTCAGGAGTTTAATCCGCGCATCGGAGCCGTCGGAAAGCCGAGGCAGGTGTTTGCTTCGAAGAGAAGCGTTCAAGCTTCTCCGACCTTTTCTCCGGACGGGAAGAGTTTGGCATTCGTTTCCGATAAGGAGGGGTCTCCGAGAATTTACGTAATCGACCTTCCCGAGCCGGGAGAAGGAACTCCTCGACCCTTCCTGATCAGTCGAAAAAATAGGGAAAACACGAAACCCTCCTGGTCTCCCGACGGAAATTATCTGGCCTATAGCGCTCGTACGGAAGGAGTCAGACAAATATGGATCTATGATTTTCGGGAAAAAAAGGAAAAACAATTAACCTTCGGTCCCGGGGATAAAGAAAATCCGTCTTGGGCCTTTAACAGCTTGCATCTTCTCTTTAATTCGGTCGGAAATTCTTCTTGCGAATTGTATTTGCTTCGCCTGAATCATCCCGATGCCGTTCGTTTAAAAACGATTGAAGGAATCAAACGATTTCCGGTATGGGTCAAAGGGAAAGGTCTTTCAGGCGAGCGGCATTCCTGAAGGGGGTCTTTCCAGGGCTTGCTGCATCAGTCCGGCATCGATTAAAGTCAGAGCCAGCATGGCTTCGACGACGGGAACGGCTCGGATGGCGATGCAAGGATCATGTCGAGAGCCTTTCGGAAGGGCAAAAAGGGTTTTTTCTCCCGTAAAATCCACGGTTTCCATCGGTTTTGCAATTCCGGAAGGAGGCTTGAAGGCAACGCGAAGGACCAACGGCATGCCGTTCGAAATACCCCCTAAAAAACCTCCGGAAAAATTCGTTTTCGTTTTCCCTTCCCTACCGAAAAATAAATCGTTTTGTTCGGACCCTTTCAGAGAAGCCGCGGCAAAGCCGCTTCCGAATTCGACTCCTTTAGCAGCGGGAATGGAGATCATGGCCTTAGCCAAATTCGCCTCTAATTTTTCATAAATCGGATCTCCCCATCCCGCGGGGACTCCTTCGGCTACCGCTTCCACGATTCCTCCCAAAGAGTCTCCTTCGGCCATGGCCTCCCGTAAGGTCGCCGTCATTTTTTTGCAAGCCTCTTCTTCCGGGCAGAAAAGGGGACTACGTTGTATTCGTTCATAGATTTCCGCGAAGTCACCCGTCGGAGGAGAGGAAAAAATACCGCCGATGGCTCGGACGTAAGCGTAGGGGCGGATGCCGTATTGCCGTAATATCTTTTTGGCTACGGCACCGGCGGCCACTCGACAAAGGGTTTCTCTTCCCGAAGCTCGCCCTCCTCCTCGATAATCAAAAATTCCGTATTTTTTCAAATAAGTGAATTGAGCATGTCCGGGCCTTAGGAGGTCTTTGATCGGTTCATATTTTGAGGAATCGGCATCTGCATTATAAACGATCATGGCGATGGGGGCTCCGGTCGTTTTCCCTTCGAAAAGGCCGGACAAAATTTCTATTCGATCTTTTTCCTTTCTCGGAGTCGTATAATTATTCCTTCCGGGAGCTCTGCGAGCCATGTCCGTAAGGATGTCTTCTTCCGTAAGATCGATTCGCGGAGGGCAGCCGTCTATGACGACACCCAGTGCCTTTCCGTGCGACTCCCCGAAAGTAGTCACCCGGAAAAAATTCCCGAATCCGTTTGCTGCCATTTTATCCTTCTTTTCTCTCTCATGCTATACCATTTGCTCTTTAAAGCAAACGAACTTGCGGGAACACGGAATTGATCATTGTTATGTACGAGCGAATCTATTTTTAGAGTGGAAAAAAGAATATGGTAAAAAAAACTTTTTTGTGTTATCGATAGGCCGTTGTAAAGGGACTTTAATCCTTCGAGGAGATCTATGAAAAAAATCGTGTCCGTCTTGTTGCTTATTACTCTTATTTTAATTTTTTCGTCGTGTTCGCACAGGAATACGACAGCTATGTGGGAAGATACGAAAACGGCTACCCGTTATATCGGCAGAGGCTTCAGGATACTGGGCGGTCGGGGAGGAGATTCTCGTTTGATTCATTATCCTTATGAATTTCAGGGACCTGAAGATCAGGAATATATAGCTCTTTATAATGAAGAAGAGAGAGAAAAATCCGGAGAGCCTTCCTATCGCCAAGCCAAGGAAACACCCGGAGAAATCGGTAGTTTTCTTCCCGGAATAGACGGCTTTCATTTGCCGAGCCAGAAAGAGGCAAAAGTCTTTCGCAAGCTCTATTTTGATACGAATAAGGAAGACGTTCGCAGCAGTGATGACAGAGAAGTGATAAGGGAAATAGCCGAATTTTTGAAAAAGAATCCTTCCTACTATGTTTTTATAGAAGGCAACTGCGATCAGAGAGGAACGGCGGCCTATAATTTGTCGTTGGGTTCTCGAAGAAGCAATCGGGTACGACGGATGCTGATCGAAGAGGGGGTCGATCTAAATCGGCTCTTTACCGTTTCCTACGGAAATGAAAAGCCGATTGATAAGGCCAATACTCCGGCCGCTTGGCAGTTGAATCGAAGAGCCGAATTTAAGTTGTATAAGAAAAATTAATGAAAAATTATCGACGATATTTGCGGAAAGCTTTTTGGGGAGTTCCTCTTCTTTTGTCCGGGTGCTCCGGGCAGATGCGTTCCGGGGAATTACAGACCGATCTTTCGATTCGCGAGGTTCGCTCGGCCGTCGAAGATTTGAAATATCGTCTGAATCGTTACGAAGTGGAATTGCAGATTGCCGAGGGTAAAACCGAGGCTTGGAATGCCTCGATGAATGCTCTTCGAGGCGAGGTGGCCCGTTTAAATGAAAATGAATCGGATTTTATCGAGAATACACTGGCTCAATATGAGAAAAAGTTGCAAAAGCTGGAAAATACGGAGCAAAAGATACGAAGCGATTTAGTAAAGTTAAAAGAGCATACGCATGAGATTCTTGCTTCGTTGAGCCAATTCAAAGTGAAAATCGATGCGAATGAAACGGAATTGGCGGAACAGAAAAATTCGGTGACTTACTTAAGACATTCCGTAGAAGCATTGATGAAAACGGCGGAGTCATCCCTAACGGCAGTATATGTTGTCAAAGCCGGAGATTCTCTGGAAAAAATTTCGAAAGAGCATCGTATTTCCGTAGAAAGAATTAAAGACTTGAATCGTTTAACGAATGATCTTATCGTTGTCGGACAAACGCTTCGTTTGAAATAAATGTTACAAAAAACGGACGCCTTAGGCATTTTTGATTCGGGAGTCGGAGGGCTAACGGTAGTTAAGGCTCTGCGGGATGAGCTTCCCTGCGAAACTTTTTTTTATCTTGCCGATACCGCAAACCTTCCTTACGGAGATAAGTCGGAAGAAGAGATCCGTAAGTATAGTCTGCAAAATATCCGTTTTCTTTTAAAACAACCCCTAAAAGCTCTGATCATAGCCTGCCATACGGCCGGAGCCGTAGCTTATGAAGCGATACAACAACATTCCTTCGTACCCGTTTTCGAGTTAATTACTCCGGCCGTCGAAGAGACTTTACGACGTACCCGTCACAAGAAAATCGGAGTTTTGGCTACGACTTCCACCGTACGATCGGGTATTTATAAACGACGGTTGGAAAAATTCGATTGTGAGGTGACGGAAGTCGCTTGCCCTCTGCTTGTTCCGGTTATCGAAGAAAATCCGTTGCGGGAAGAAAAAATTCTTCCGCTCCTTCAACGCTATATGTCACCTTTAAAAGAGAAAAAGGTAGATACTCTCATTTTGGGATGTACCCATTACCCTCTTATCGAATCTTATCTCAGAAAGGAAGCCGGAGAAGAAATGGTTTTTATCGATCCGGCAAGGCTTTGTCTCCAAAAGGTGAGTGATTATTTACGAGAAAAAGGTTTGGAAGGGAAGAAAACTTATAACGATAAATTTTTCGTTTCCGGAAATCCGGAGCCTTTCCGTCTTCGAGGTAATTGTTTTTTAAACGGAGAAATCAGAGAGGTGGAAAAAATTGAGCCGTAAGCAACAACGTTTTTTTATTTTTATCATTTTTTTATCGAGTTTTTTTTCTTCCGAAGCTTTGCCGGTTCCCGCTCCGGATTACGTTCCGGACAGGAAGGATTATATGGCAAAAAACTTTGAATTAGCTCCCTCTCCTCCGCCTTCCTCTCCTTTTGAGCATTGGTTTCTAGGTTCTCTTCTCATCCCTTCGGCAACGACTGCCGCTCCGGAGCATGCAAACATCCAACCTTTGATTTCCCTACAGGAAATTTACGGAGATTTCGGCCGTAATTGGGATTACCATTCCCGAAGACATAAGTGGTGGCAGATGTCTTACTTGAATTATATGCAGATCGGATTTACGAAAAAATTAGGTTTGGACGTGATCGTTTCGGCCATTTCCAACTATTCGCAACATAAACAAAGTACGCATTTTAACGATACGGTTGTCCGGTTAGGTTATCAATTCACGCAGGATTTAATGATTCCGGGAAATTGGATTCCCAATTTTCGAGTCATTTTGGAAGAGGTCTTTCCTACCGGCAGTTATCAAAATTTGAATACCTATTAGTTAGGGTTGGATATGAGCGGTGAAGGAGCTGTTCAAACGGGAATTTATCTGGTGGCCCAAAAAGAACTGAACAGTCGATGTCGACATCCCTTCAATCTTAACTTGGCCATAGGATATTTAATACCTTCCCATGTACCCGTCAAGGGGTTCA
>CAYGJM010000031.1:0-14269 GCA_964350295.1 uncultured bacterium
AATGTGTCGATGTCGGTATAGAGCGAGCAGAATGCATTGAAATTCCATTTCAAAGTTTCCTTCTTCCACGAAGGTGAGTATTTCTTGAATAAAAGAGGGATGGAAGGCTCTGAACCCGGATTGCGTATCTTGAGGTGTGTGAGAGAATTTTCGTTTCAGCAGAAAAGAAATAGCGTGATTGGCTAATCGGTTTTTTAAGGGCATGCTGCGGAAGGCTCGTGAGCCGATGACAAAAGTTTCTCCGTAAAAAAGCGGCGTAATAAGATCCGGAATATCAGAGGGACGGTGTTGTTGATCGGCATCCAGAGTAACGATAGCTCGATATTTCAGATGGTCGCGGGCATACCGGAACCCTTGTAACAGAGCATGTCCTTTACCCCGATTTTCGGGAAAATCCATGACAATGACGGATTGAGGATTTTCTTGAGCTTTTCGGCGGATTAATTCTCTTGTCCCGTCTTGTGAACCGTCATTAACAAGAATGATTTTTTCGACGTAAGCCAGGGTTTCCTGAATGACCGATTGACAGTAAGGCATGGCATTATAACAGGGAATCACGGCAACGATGCCTTCTTTGGAAAACGGAGGGGGTTTATGTGTCAAGAAATAGCAACCGGTTTCTTCGGCTGCTTGAAAAAAAGGACTGATATGGAGATAAAAGGAGGCATTCGGGGGGAGGTCTTTCATATGGATATGAAGCTTCCCGCCCAGAGCGTTGCCTTGGTAGCGAGCGCAAAGGGTTCTGTTTTGTCGATCCGTAAAACGAACGTTTCGGTTTTTTTTCGGAAGAACGGAACGGTAAATTCTTTGTTCTCGGGTGTCCGGATCCCACAACACCAAGGAAATAGGGGTCGAGCCCATAAGAGCCTGTAGTCGGGTAAAGGAAAGTCGGCTGTGCAGAAAGTCTTTGGATGAATAGGTCGTGTGAACAATAGTGGAAATGGAATTCATTTTTTCGGTATAGGTATATAAATATTTTTTATCACTCTCGGGAGAAAAAAAGCAAATGCGATATTTCGGTCTCTTTTTTATAACCGTTTTGCTTATAGGACGGGGGTTATGGGGGCAAGAGCAAGGATCGAGCTTGCAACGGATGACGGCCGGTCAATTACGTCGCGAGTGCCGGAGTCTTGAAAAACGGTTACGGGATGACCCGGATCCGGCTCCGCTATGGGATCGGTTAACGGCCATTGCGGATATATGGCAGTATAAAAAAGGTGACCGGTCGCGAGCTTTACTTATTTTTCTCAGGTATAATGAGCTCTATCCGAATCATTCCGAAGTTCTTTTTAAGATAGGTCGATTGTATTTGTGGAAAAATCACCATAAAAAGGCCATCACATTTTTATCGCGCGCTTTGCGCCTTTCGCCGGAAGATACCGACATAGCCTCTCTTTTAGTACGAGCCTATATCCGATCTCGGAAATGGTCTTGTGCCGAAGCATTATTGGGGCATTATCCCGATCTTCCCGACGGGGCGCAACAGAGAGCTTTGATTGCTTTTCGGAGATATCGTTATGCTGCGGCTCGAGAGTATTATCAAAAGATCTTACAAGAGGATCCCGAGAATATAGAAGCAACGAGAGGTTTGGCTCGTTCTTTGGCGGCTCAAAACCAATTTCAAAAAGCCAAGAAGCAGTATATTCGTCTGACTCGATTGGAACCTCGTTCTTTTCAAAATTGGAAGGAGCTCGCCGGTGTGGAAGAACACACGGACGTACGCGTATCTTTAGATGGATTTTACGTAAAGGCGAGAGAGAATGATCCCGCCGTACAGGCACCCGTCGTCAAGGATTACTATACATACGGAAAGTATGACGTAGGAATTCCCGTTCTGGATTGCTGGAAAATAGAGGCAAAGCAAACTTTTTATCACCAAAAGGAAAAGGATATCTATCCTCCCGTCGGTTTAAATTATGACGTCTATATATATGGTGGAGAGATAGATTCAAAACTGTTTTGGCGCTCGTTTGAATGGGATCTTATATTTCGATTCGAGGGATCCCGAGGTTATAATCACCGGGCCTTTTTTCCGTATGAAAGCAAAGCTTTGTTTGAGCCCGGAACCTCGTTGATCTATCGAACTCCTCTTCAGTATGCCATTCTGAATGCGCAGGTTGATGCCTTTATTATCAAAAACTTTGAACAAAGAGTTTCTCAATTATTGAGAATAATTGATTTGCATGCCGGCTATGGTCTTCATCCCGACGTTATTTTGCACCCTCGTTTGGATCTGGGATTTGATGAGATTTTCTACCATGACAGCTACCGCAACAGACAGAATATCTTTGAGATGAAGGGACAGGTGGACTTGGTCGTTCCTTTTCTGGGACTCGTCTATACTTTTCGAGAGTCTAACTTTAAAAAAACGGTTCAAAATTATTATTCTTATAGAAGACAAACTCTTAATCTCATCGGAGGAAAACTTTCCGTTGCCCTTTTACCGGAGTGGTCTATCCGGGTTATTTATGAGCATGGATGGCAATATACGCTTGATTTGAATCAGCCGATCGGTAGTTTTGTTTTTATAACGAATAAACAATGGATTCAATCGGATAAAGTATCACTTACGACCGATTACCGGTGGCGTGACAAGCTGGTAATAGGGGCATTCGGCCATCTTTTTTATACAACGCTTCCTTATAGAGATTTCCGGGCAGGCGGAAGGGCCTCTTGGTTATTTTAGAGAGAAGGAAAGGCGGACGGTTTTATTTATTGCGATCCCGATCTACCGGGGTAAAAAAATACTCTCCTTCCGAGACGGTAGGCGGTGAGCCGGGCGGAGTAAAAAAAATCTCTCCTTCCGAAATGGTAAACGGTACGCGGGGGAGAGAGATATAATTTTCCCGGATGCGTTTTATCGTATTCCCCAACGGTTCGGAAACCCCGTTCTTTCGGCTGCCTTCCTGAATCAGGTTCGTTATCAGTGAAGATTCGGGAAGGTCGACGGGAAGACGATTCCAGGTATAGGGGCCTTCCTCGCCGTATAATCGTTCTAATTTTGTGATCTGCATCCATTTTTGTCGGTCCGGATCGGGATGGGCTAAATCGGGATCTTGTTTTGTAAAAATCATATGAATCGTCATGGCCAAGGCCCATAAGTCGCCTCTTTCTTGCAACCGGACATATTCTTCTTTCGAAAGTTCCGGGGGAGCTTTTTGTACGGACCGGTAGAGCTTTTGGGGGTTCAAATACATGGGAGTGCCGCATGGTCTTGAGTAGAGTTCGGGAGGGGCCTCCGGATAGAGGGCGGTGCCGAAATCGCACAAGACGACATGAATATCACCTTTCTTTCTATTTACCAAATAATTTTCCGGTTTTATGTCTCCGTGGACAATGCCTTGCTCATGGAGATAGGTTACGGCGTTTAAGGCTTGCCGCGTAGCCGATATCATCCGGCGTTTGCTTAAACCGTTTTCTGCCGCCTCAAGAAGGTCTAATGAAAAACGAGGCTGAACGGCAATTTGTATTTTCCGAACATCCGGGGAGTGCATGCACTTGAACAGATCTTCCATATCGACTTCCTTCAGGAGAGATGAAGCTCCCGGACTGTTGGGGGACAAGTGTTTTAGGACCCATACAGCCGGTTTTCCGGAATGGATAAGGTGTGTTAGTCGAAGAATGTTTTTATGCGGAGGAGATTTTTGTAAAATTTCATGGACTTTTGATTCGGTATAGGCGGAAAAGGAGGAAAATTTCTCTTTCCAACCGTCACATGTAGTGATCGAAGCACACTGTTTCGGATCATTGTTATCGGCATATAACGCTTTCTCCGCTCCGCTTGCGAAGGGCTGTTCGTTAAATTGAAAGCTTCCCTTCTCAAGATGAGAAAGCATAAAAGAACCCGGCTTTTCCGAATAATTCCAACCTTCTATACAACGCATGGACATGATGAATTCCTTGAAATAATCCCTTTCAAGATTTTAATAAATTTTTACATAAAAAGCAAGTTTTTTTTATTAGGATGTCTCCCTTTTTATAAGAGGTAAAGTTTATTATTTTCTTCATAAGGTATTAATGTTTTTTCGGTATGATCGGGCCTTAATAAACATATTTCTTGAGGAAAAGATGATAGGCTCTCTTTCAAAACCCGCTATTAGGCACGCTCCCGATCCCTGTTTCGACCGAGAAAAGGAGGCCTATCAAAAAGAAATAAGACGGGTCTTTCTTGCTTTAGGAAGATTTGAAAAAGGCGAGCGCTATTTTTCGGTGAACGAATTCAAAAAAAGCAAAACTTTTTTTGAAAATCAAGGAATACGGAGCCCTCTTTTCGGAAGGATTTCCGCCGTTATGAAGACTTTTTTGGAAGAAGTTCCGAGTCATTCGGAGGATCCGAATACGGTAAGGACTTTTCGAGATAAAGGAAGAATTCTTACCGTCCTTTTTTATTTTTCATTACGAAACAAAGAATCGGTTGACCCGGAGGCGACGGCACGAAAAATAGGGGATTTGGTGTGTGGAAGTAATCCTTTTCCCTTCCGGCTGAGCGAGCTTCAAATTCTAAGAAATCCGGTGCATTTTTCCCATACGTTAAAAAAATTCCTTTCCGATTTTTTCGAGATCCTTTCCGACTTCCCCGATACCCTTTTCCCGAAGCAACTCCGTCTTGTCGGGGAAAAAGTACGGCGGGCTAATGACTTACTATACGTTCATCTTTTGAACGGAGGGTTGGAACCTCCTCATCGTTCGGAGTATAAGCGCTTGAGAAGAGTTACTTTGGATTTATTGGATGAATTTCGTATAAATTTGGGTAAAGTGTCTCTTTATGAATGAGATGTAATAGAGTCATTTTCTCGTTTACATAAAAAATTTCTTTGATACAATCTCCGAAAGTATAAAAAATAAATTTCGGAGAAATCGTGAACGTCCTCTTATTATTGTCTTTCTTGTTTTGTCTGTGTCCGTCTCTTTCGGCGGAAGAAAAAAAGGAAGATAATCTTCCTTTGCAGGAGAGATTGCTTTCATCGGCGGCATCATCGGATCAAAAAGCTCCTTTCGTTTCCTTAAAAACACTTGAACCCGATACGAGTCTTTTTTTTCAAACGAATGTCGGTATCGGTTTTCTCTATTTTTCCGGAATCAGGGGGAACAGCGATCTTTTTCTGGATGCGGGAGGATATCGTGTTTTAGGTCATACCTACGGCGTAACGGCGCTTGACAGACCCGTTAGTTATAACCGAACTCCGTTATTCGAGTATTTATTGGGTTATGCCTGGACTCCTTGGTTACGAGCAGCCCTTTCTTATCAACACCAAGGCGGAATTTCGATTCAAACTCGTTCGAGACGGGGAATCGGCGTTTCCTACGGCGGATGGCATGATAGCCAAATACAGCTTCGCTCAAACCTGGCTTTGGATGCGTTGACGGTAAAGGTGATTCTGGAGACTCCCCGAGCTTTGCAAATCGGGCGGGCTGCCATTCATCCCTATCTCGGCCTGGCCGTCGGTCCGGGCTGGCAAAGTTGGATGAATCCCGAGATAATATACTCCGCGATTGATGATAATGCCTTTTACTATTCCCAACCTTGTCCCTTGAAAAGTAAGATCGTTGCCAATGCGGTATTTTCGGTGGATGCGGGAATGCGTTTGCAAAGCGTTCTCCCGAACGATAGTTTTTCCGTCGTCGGGGGTTGTAAATATAATCAGTGGGGACAAGCTCGTAATATCGGAAAAATCCGACAACAGGGGGCCCCGGAGGGCCTAACGCACCCTTATCGAATCCGAACCGTTTATTCATTCGCTCCCTATCTCGGTTTTCAGTGGAATTATTTTACCGATCCCTCCTATCTCCCGGTTCATTGCGTTGCCGGAAGGGAAGTCAATCGTTGGAAACCTTTTTTCGTTCCCGTTAAAGACCTCGGAAGCGAAATGAAATCCATTTTCACGCAGTTCAATGCCGGTATCGGCTTCCTCTATTTTTCCGACCTACGGGGAAATATTTTGGCCCTCTATGAAAATACGACCGTAGCTGCAAATATGATTAAAATTTTCGGAGCTCTTCCTTTTCAGGGATCTTTGCGTTACAACCGCACGCCTTTGTTTGAATATCTTTTGGGGTATCAATTTCTTCCCTGGTTGAAAGTAGCTCTTTCTTATCAGCATCAGGGGGGCGTTTTTATTCAGACTCCGCTGCAAAAAGGGCTCGGAACCCTTGCCGGGGTTTTTTTCGAAGTGAATTATTCTCAATTTCGATCTACTTTGGCTTTGGATGCCGTCATGCCGAAAGTTTATTTTACCCTGCCTTATGTCGGTATTTCGAAAGGTATCGCCGTTTCTCCCTATCTGGCGGTAGGGGTGGGCCCTTCCTGGCAAAGTTGGACCGATATCGAACTGGAGCAAACGTATACGGAGGATGTTTATAATAACAATCAGTACTATTTACGTTCGGAACCTTTGCCGTTACGTAATAAATACATAGCCAATGCGGCATGGATGTTGGATGCGGGATTCCGGTTTCAAAGTGCTTATCCCGACGGTTGCTTTTCGGTAACTTCCGGTTGCAAATATAACGCGTGGGGACAGGCGAGAAATATCGGAAAACTTTCGCAGCAAAATATGCCGAAACGGGGACTGGCTTATCCTTTTAAAGCGGAAATAGTCTATTCTTTTGCGCCTTATCTGGGGGTGGAGTGGGATTTCCCGGCTAATGTTGCAGGGCTTCCGCCCTGTTTATTGGAGGGGAAAAATACGAGTCGTTGGTTGCCGTTCATCGCTAATTTGAATCCTCTTGAGAATGATCATCCCGTTTTCGTTAACTGGAACGTCGGGGTCGGTTTTCTTTATTTTTCCGGCATTCACGGAAATACGGCGGGGCAATATGATACTCCCGCACATACCCTTACGTTGGGAGGAACTTACGGACAATCGTCATTCAAACAGCATCTGCGTTATAACCGGACTCCCTTGTTTGAGTATATTCTCGGTTATGAGTGGAATAGATGGTTGCAAACGGCTCTTTCCTATCAACATCAGGGGGGGATTTCCGTGCAGAGTGCCATGGAACACGGCATCGGAGGAGTCGGCGGTAATTGGTCCCAGTTTCGCTCCGACTTGAGTTTGGATGCCGTTATGCTCAAGGTGACTCTGCAGTCACCGATGGCCTTTATCTGCAGAGGAGTAGCCACGACTCCTTATTTGGGAATGGGGGTCGGTCCGGGTTGGCAAAGTTGGACGAATACGGAAGAAGAACAGACCTATTTTTTTAGCAATCGCTATTGGAACCAGCCGTTATTATTGAGAAATAAGTACTTCCCGAATGCCGTTTTCATGGTAGATGTCGGGCTGCATTTTCAAGGGGCCCGGCCGAACGGTTCCTTCTCCGTTCTTTCGGGATGCAAGTATAATCAATGGGGACAAACGGGAAATATCGGAAAACCTTCTCAGCAGGGTTCCGTTAAGAGCGGATTGATTCATCCTTTTTATATCACGACTCTTTATTCCTTTGCTCCCTATCTGGGCGTTCAGTGGAATTTCTGATCCTTCCGAACGAAGAGAGCTTTGTCCGAACCTTATAAAGCTCTCTTCGTTCCGGAATTTCGTTACAAAAAAAGACGGGAAGGCGTATCCTTTTTCTCTCAAAAAAGGTTCGTTATGTCTTGGATAAAGCATTTAATCGTTTTGTTGGCGAGTTTTTGTGTTCTGCTTTCTGCCGGAGAGAGTCAATATTTTTTTCGTCCCGAAACCTATCCGGTCGAGGCGCTTCCCGATCTTCGTCGGGGTAATACGATGGAAATGCGCTGGGATTTCGAGAAGGGGGGATATTTTCGTTTCCTTGCCGAAAGGGAGAAGCTCTCTTTCGAAATTGTCGGAAAAGAAGGGTTTCCCGAGGAGTGGCAGGAAAACCCTTTCCCCGAAGGACCCTACGTATTTGCTTATGAAGTTGATTCCTCGGGAAGGGAAAAAACTCGTTTTCTTTCTTTCTCCGAAAAGACGGAAAAGGATCCGGAGTTCTCCTATCTCATCGGCAAGCGGAGAGTTATCGAAGAAGGTCGACCCGAACCCATGGAAAGAGCCGATTTGGAAGCCATTCTTCGTACGAAAAAAGTGCTTTTTTATACCGGAGCCGGTCTCTCTTCGGCAGCCGGAATCCCGATGATGGAGGAACTTAGCCGTTTATTGGGAGTAGATGATACCGAAAATCCCGTCTCTTCCTTGCGACCGGCCATGGAAGATCCGAGGGGTTTTTCCGAAAAAATCAAGGGATTCTATGAATCGTGTTTATCCGGTTTGCCGACCCCTGCTCATCTTGCCTTAAGAGACTTGAGCTTGTTCGGCAACACGCGCGTCGTCACGGAAAATCTCGACTGTTTGCATGAAGCCGGCGGGATCTACCCTTATCGGATCGATCCCGAGCATTTTCGAGAATTTGCCGAGGGAAGTTTGCGTTCTTTCGATTATGTCGTTTGCGTTGGATTGAGCTTTGACGAGCGAGGTTTTTTGGGAAGCTATAAAGAGCAAAATCCGGAAGGAAAAATTATTGCCGTAAACCTTTCTTGTCCTTCGTATTTGGGAAATGAGGATTTTTGGATCCGTGAGGATCTTCAAATTTTACTTCCCGCATTGCGACAGGCTATCGTCCCTTGAATTTTAAGAAGAGGTATAGGTTCTTTTCCTTCGGTGTTGATTTTCGGGTATACACAGAAGAAGAAAAAAACAGAGAAGCAAGAGGATCGGAAAACAGGAAAGAGCCCATCGATAACTTTCGGGGGAATAACCGGTCGATCCCGTTATGGGTCCGGTTTCACGTCGATCCAAAATAAAGCCGACTAACGGCTGTACGATGGAGCTGATAACGAAAACCATGGCATTTACGAATCCGACGGACGTGGCTTTTGCTTCGATGGGGTTGCTTTCAATCACAAAAGTATAGGTAAGGAGTTGTCCGGAAAGAAAAACTCCGCATAAGAAAAGAAGGATAAAAATGGTAAAGACCGAGAGGTGGATATAAAGAACGGGAAGAATCGTCAAAAAAGATAAAAGAGTAAGGAGTAATAAGAGCGGTTTACGATGCCTGAGGCGATCGGAAAAATAGCCGATAAAAGGGCCGCCGAAAATGGAACCGAGATAGAGCATCGAGATGGCAAATCCGGCCGAAGTCGTGGAAAATCCATAGACATTTTTTAAAAAGGGAATGCCCCATAATGCACCGAAGGCTAAAAGGCTTGAATAATAGCATCCGGAGGCTAAGGCAATGATCCAGGTCCGGATATTTTTCGTGACGATTCGAAAACCTTCGGAAAGAGATATTTTTTTTTCGGGCTCGATATTTTGCATTTCTTCGGGATCAATACGAATAATCGGATAAATAACGACTCCGAGAATAAAGGCAATGCCGGCCAATGCCAGGATGACGGGGCGCCAACCCCATGCATTAATGAGATAGGTCAAAGGTCCTTGGCCGATAACGGCCCCGGCCATTCCCAAGGAATTACCGATGCCGATTAAACGAGCCCATCTCTTTTGAGCGAACCAGTGCGTGCTGACATATACCAGTCCGACAAATCCGAAGGAAGAGCCGAGTCCTTGCAGAAATCGACCGGTAGCCGCCCACGCTAAAACATTTGTTATTCCGAAAAGGAAAGAGCCGACGGCACAACAAAAGCAGGCAACGGTCAGAAGTCGACGGGCTCCGAATTTATCGGAAAGCGAGCCGACGGGTATTTGCATTAATGCGTAGGCATAGAGATAAAAAGAGGAAAGAAATCCGACCTGACCGGCATTAATATGAAAGGATTGCATCAGATCCGGAAGGATGATGCTCGGGGTAACGCGAATGAAATATTCATAAAAAAGAAAAGTGACCGAAAGCGACCAGATCACATATTTTAAAGGATGGTGAATTCCTTTTCGGGATTTTTTCTTCATAAGACCGGAAGATAAGGATAAAAATAATTTAAATCAACCGGTGTTACTCCTATAAAAATTGAAATTTTAATTGACAATTAATGAGTAAAACGGTTAAAATTAACTAGCTGCTCGGAGGTTTTTATGTCTTTTACACTCGAATTTCCTCTTTTACTGAGGTGTTTCAGGAATTCCTATAAAGAAGCAAAGATCGGGGAATCGGATCGAGACGCGCAAGCTCTTGAAAAAGGGCTGGGGTGTTTTTTAGATCGGGACTTTCAGGAAGAATTCGGAATTACCACGGAAGACTTTGAGATACGGGTCGGTGTTTCACCGAAGGAGATTCAAGACATTTTTTTTGAAGCCATTTATATAGAAGATAATCAATGGCATCAACAATTAATACAATATGATCGATTGAATCGGGATGATCCTTTTTTCCAACTTCGCAGCAATCCTTTTTGGCCTCAAAAATTGGAGCGGATCAAAGAAATTTTTACGGTAAATTTGCAACAAATTCTTTCTTGGGATGCATTGCCTAACGGGTCGGATGTGGTTCGGGAAGGGCCTTCGGTATCTCCCTCTCGCTTGCTTTCAAAGGAGTTGCGTTTATTATCGCATCGTCCCGCTTTGCCCGGCTCTTCGATTATAGATCATTCCGACGGACTGAAGACATTATTTTCCGATCAAGAAAAAAAAAGGGTTCGATTTCATCGAGTCGATCATTTTTCGGTGACGCCGAAAAGCCCGGAACAATTGGAACCTAAAATAAGAGATACGCAAGTCGAACTTTACCAATCGGGACGACCGATATGGAATAGTGAGGATCAAGCCTTAGTGAAAGAGAAGTTTCGTGACCGAACGAAAAATATAAGAAATCTTTGGGAAAATTTTGCATTTCCGTCGAGAAGAGAGGTGTATCGATTGATATTTGAGCGAGTCATAACGGGTTCCCGAGCCGAACTCGTAAGGAGGAGTCCGGATCAGATATCTCCTGTTTTTAGTCATCTTTTTGGCGTAGCTTTGAAGTTCCATTTTGATGCCGGTCGGATAACAACAAGTGTCTATAAGGAATTTTGGTATCGATTCCGAGATTGGTCGGGAGAGAATAAAGAATATATCGAGCAAGAAATCGGGAAGTTAGTCGACTTTTCTGCCCGAAAGATAACGGCATGCAATCCGGATAGTACGATAGATGATCTTTGTGATTCTTATATGGAGGAAAGAAAAAAGGAACACAAAGGTCTTATAGACGATGCCGTTTGTAAAACCGTACAACATCTCCTTCATGATCGCGGGGAGGAGGAAGATATTCTCACTGTTTTTCAGGAGAAAATGGATGATATCTTGGTAAAAAAACAAAAAGATACCGAGATTTATCAGGACTTTCGTAGGCTACTGCCGGATTGGATGAACCTGCACGGGCCGCTCATTCAAACGGAAATAGAGCATTTGGTGGCGGCGGCCGGAGCGATCGAATCACCTAACGTGCTTTTCGTGCGGCAATTAATTCCCTAAAGAGTTTCCCGTAGAATCTTCCAAGAAGGGCCTCATGGTTTCTTGATACCCTTGTACGCGTTCCCGTAACTCTCGGTCGGAAAGGGGAAAGGGGGGAATAAGCATGCGGAAAAACATAGCCAGCCTTCCCGTCACTTCTTCCTCTTCTCGTTCGGCTACGATGAGATGGGCATGATAGAGCGGTTGGGTTTGTCCCGCCATTCGACCCGTTTTATCCAGAAAATGGATAACGGTCCTTTCGCCGAAGGTTGCTTTCGCCCAAGCGCAAACTTTTTGAGTCGTTTTTAATACGTTGACGTACTGCTCTTGATCCAGTTCTCCGAAATGGGCTGCCGGTTCGGAAGGATTCGGAACGACGAGAAAATGGTGGCGGCCCCCCGTACGCAAGGGGGCATAATTGTAGAGGAGAAGGGTATCGTTTTTCTCTGCGGAGGAAAAGGATGTCGGATAAATGATTTGTTTATTCAGAACACGCTCTTCCGTTAGAGCTCCTTTTCCGGTTTTAGTTTCGGTCGAGTTTTCGGAAAAGTCAAAAGAAACGGGTTGCGTATCATTCGGGGAAAAGGGAAATAGGGAGCCCCATAAGGCTTTGGTTTGTAAAAACAAACCGACTGTTTTTTGCACGAAAGGATAATTCAAAAAAGCGGGTAATCGAGGATAGGTGACAATTTGCCAGGAAGGTTTTTTATCGGAGCTCAATTTCCCGTAACAGAGACGGTCGCGTAATCCGGGAGAAGCTCTTCGTCGGGCGTCCCATAGATGCGAGAAGGCTTCCTCGTTAAGAGCGGAAAGAGGTGTTTCTTGTCGAGGGAGGATTTCGAGGGCATCCGGATAGAGAGGTCTTTCGGCTTTCTTGGCCGTAGCGAATACATTATGGTATTCGACCGTTGTCTCATGAACAGGCGAAGTTGCGACAAGAGAGGTCATAAGGCCTCCGAAAAGAAAAACGAACCGATACAATCTTCCGAGAATTTAAGAGACCTCTTCTTCATTTTTTTCTTTACTTTCGGGAAGGATGATTTCCGGAGCGTCGGTTTTTTCTTCTTCCGCTTTTTTCGGCGGAATTGTTTTTCCGATGATTTTCGGAGGGGGAGGAAAGGCTATCGGAAGGACCGGGGGAGGGATGAGTTTTGATTCTTCGGAGGGGTTTTTCAGTGTTTTTTCCGATTCTTCTCGGGAAGCTTCTTTTTTATCGGGTCCTCGTTTTTTCTCTTCGGAATTTTCTTCCTTACCGCTTTTTTTCTTTCTTCCGTGACGTTTTTTTGCTCCCTTTTTCAATTCATTGTCATTTTTGGGCGTCTCTTCGCGGGGCTTTTCTTCTTTCGCTTCGCCGATTTTAATCGGTTTATCGGTAGAAACATTTTTTAACACCATTCGGGCTTCCTTCACCTCGATGACTTCATAGTCGGAAAGGGGGAGCATGAAGGATCGAGATCCTTCTCGGGAACGGAAAAAAAGGGCCGAACCGAAGGAGATGACTTCAACGGCATGGACCGTGTATTCTTCGGATCGATCCGATTTGCTGCTTTTTACTAAAAGTTTGTGTCCCTCTCGGGGAGAAATAATGGTCTCGATGATAGGCTCTCTCGTAAAATCCACCGTATGTCCGTCCTGCTGGTTTTTCCCGAAAGTATAGGGGAAAACGGGGTATTTCACAACTTTTAAAATTCTTTGGAGGCCATGTAGAGCAATAAATCGATGACTCTTTGAGAGTAGCCCGTTTCGTTGTCATACCAAGAAATAAGTTTATAAAAAGTCTCATTGAGAGGGATGCCGGCCAGTGCGTCAAAAACGGAAGAATAGGGCGAACCGATAAAGTCGGAAGAGACCACCTCTTCATCCGTATAGCCTAAAATGCCCTTCATTTCTCCTTGCGAGGCTTCCTTCATTTTTTGACATATTTCGGAGTAACTCGTTTTTTTTTGCAATTTTACCGTCAGATCGACACAGGAAACATCTGCTATCGGGACACGGAAAGCCATTCCCGTTAACTTCCCTTTTATAGCCGGAAGGCAACATCCCACGGCGTCGGCCGCCCCCGTCGAGGAAGGGATGATGTTTTGAAGGGCACCGCGCCCGCTTCGAAACCCTTTTTTGGCATGCCCGTCCACGACGGGTTGGGAGGCGGTGAGGGCGTGGATGGTTGTCATTAAGCCTTCTTCGATGCCGAATTGATCCGAGAGAATTTTTACGATGGGGGCCAGGCAATTCGTGGTACAAGAAGCATTCGAGACGATATGTTGAATCGAAGGACGATAGTCTCGATGATTAACCCCCATGACGAAAACGGGGATGTCTCCTTTCCCGGGTGCCGTAATAATCACCTTCCCGGCTCCGGAACGGAGGTGTTTTTCAGCTCCTTCCCGGCGGGTAAAAAGACCCGTCGCTTCGATGACGTAATCAATCCCCATGCTTTTCCAGGGCAATTTTTCCGGATCTTTTTCGCAAAGGACCTTAATGCGTTCTCCGTCCACTCGGATGGCATCGACATCCGGTTGGATCCTGCCCGGAAAGAGACCGTGGGTCGAATCGTATTTTAAGAGATAAGCCAATCGTTCGGGGGGGGAGAGGTCATTGACGGCCATGATCTTTATTTTTTTTTGACCGAGGGCTTTTCGAAAGACGAGCCTTCCTATTCGGCCGAACCCGTTGATAGCTATCTTAATCTTCATGGAACTCCTTGCCGTTTCATGCTTATCGGCATGATAGTTCCGGAGTTCGGAAATGTAAAGAAATAATTTCTTTCGAAAAGAAGCCTGTCATTAAATAAAAAATAGGGTATAATCTGCGTCGTTTTATTTCATTATGCAGAAAGAATCCCTATCCTCCTCCTCTTTTTATTTTGCCGTTATTTGTGCCGTATTCAGCGTTTTATTGGTGTTGAGTAATACGAGTCTCAAAATATTTCG
>CAYGJM010000031.1:14279-14941 GCA_964350295.1 uncultured bacterium
GGCCCTCGCAACGATCGCTTTCGCCTGGCAGATCTATTTCGATTTCAGCGGCTACACCGACATGGCTCGCGGTATTGCCTTGATGATGGGTTACAAACTCATGCTGAATTTCAACCGCCCCTACCTCGCCACCAGTCTCGGAGATTTCTTTTGACTTCCGGTATACTGGCCTATCCCATGAGCTTTTTTTTGACGGATGTCGTGACGGAAGTTTGGGGAAGAAAACAGGCTCGACGCATGATTCTGCTCGGATTTTTCATGAACCTCGTCATGTTTTTATTTATCGGAGTCACCCTGTCTCTTCCGGCTCACCCGGACTGGCACGTTCCCGGAAACCCTTTCGGATACGCTTCGGTTCGCGATTATCAAAACGCTTTTTTATCCGTGCACGCCATGAACGGAAAAATTTTTTTGTTTTCCATGACGGCTTATTTCGTTTCCCAGTTCGTGGACGTTCGGATTTTTTGCCTGATTAAAAAATATACCGGGGCAAAACATTTGTGGTTGCGCAATAATCTTTCCACCTTCCTTTCTCAGTTCGTGGATACCCTGATTATGAGCAGCCTTCTTTTTTTTCGGGGCTTTTCTTTTCACTTTTCCGGTTTTTTGCGAATTCTTGAGGGAGAGTATCTTTATAAAACGGTATTTGCTATCATGACGAC
>CAYGJM010000031.1:14951-15723 GCA_964350295.1 uncultured bacterium
CTTTTATAGCCGCTACTTTCCTCTTTTATTATTTTTTTTAATTGCTCCCTGGACTCCTTGGATAGATATTGAAATCTCCCGTCTTTTTTATGATGAAACGGGGCAAATGTTTTCCGAACATTCGTTTTTTTCCCTTATTTATGATTGGGGAGTCATGCCCGGAATTTTTACGGCCATCGTATCGGGAATTCTTTTTCTTCTTTCCTACCGCATTCCGAAGCTCGTTCCCTATCGCAGATCAGCCCTTTTTTTGTCTCTCGTATGTGTCGTCGGCCCGGGATTGATTACGAACGTTCTTTTCAAGGGATTTTGGGGTCGTCCGAGACCCGTGCAAACCTTTCCTTTCGGCGGACCTCATCCCTTTTTACCTTTTTACATACCGAACGGGGCTTGGGCGGCTTTGCATAAGTCATTTCCTTCCGGGCATTCTTCCATGGGATTTTATTTTATCGCCCTGATTTTTACGGGGCGTCGTCTTTCCCGTCCGAAAGTGATTCGAGTCGGTCTTTTTCTAACGATTTTGTTGGGGGGGCTATTAGGTTTAAGTCGTATTGCTCAGGGAGGTCATTTTTTTTCGGACGTTTTAGTTTCGTCTTTGCTTTCCTGGTATGTTTCCCTCGGTTGCGATCGAATTATCTTTGAATATCTTGCGAAAAATAAATTCCTTGGTTACTACGGAAAGTAAAAGGGGATGCAAAAGCGGCTCTTTGCCCCGCCTAAAAAAGAATAATTTAATAAAAGGGTGTTTATGCAGCATTTAACACAAAAACAG
>CAYGJM010000032.1:0-15663 GCA_964350295.1 uncultured bacterium
CGTAGGTCGGCTTATTCACTTCAAAAACGTTTCCCTCCCCTCCGACATTCAAATAGCCCAAGGCTCCCCTTGGTCCGTTTTTATCGAACATCGAGCGACCGAAGGAACAGTACCACATGTAGAGACGAAGGCTGATGACTCCGAAATTTCGGTTGGGTACGACTTTATAAAAAACGACTTCCTTATCGACTTTTCCCAACGTAAGGGTATAGGTACCCGGATTTTCGGAATCGGGGGTTATGGAGGCTTCTTCGGATTTATGAATCAAAACGTATCTTTTTGCCCCCTTGGGAGACTTGACGACGGGCATATTGGTTTGTTTAAAATCTTTTTTATCCGTATGGGCAAAAAAAGTCTCTTCTCCGGAAATGACTCCCGAAATAAGCCATAGTCCGATAAAAATGATGCATTTCATGGGTCGTCCCTTCCTCTGATGTTCTTTGCCGAGGCATATAAGAGACCCTTCTTCTTTTCAAGAAAAAATTCTTTCCAAGATCAAGAGGGTGTGATAAATATGGGGACCCATTTTAAATATTTATCACTTTTTTAGGAGATTATGACCTTCGCAAATAAAAGTCTGAATATGACCTCTTCGGAAGCAAAAACCGGGGGAAGTCTTTCCTGGAAAGGGGTCAAACCCATTCCCTTTTTGATCACTCTTGCCGTCGGTTCCTTTATTTGGTTCCTCCCCGTTCCGCAAGGATTAACCGCACAAGCTTGGCATTTGTTTGCCATTTTTATTTTTATGATTTCCGGTCTCGTCACCCGACCGCTGCCGATTGCGCCGATGATCTTAATGGGTTCTCTCATAGCCATTCTATCCGGCACTCTTTCTTTCGAACAAATTTCGTCGGGATTAGGAAATTCCAATATCTGGCTTATTTTCTTTTCTTTCTTTCTCGCGCAAGGTCTGATCAAAACCGGATTAGCTACGAGAGCGTCTTATCTCTTCGTACGTCTCTTCGGACACAATATCATCGGCTTGGTGTACGGAATTTTATTTGCCGAGCTCTTCTTAGCCCCCTTTATTCCTTCGTTGGTCGCTCGAACGGGAGGCATCATTTTTCCGATTGCCTTGGCTCTCGCCAAAACCTATGACAACGAAGATCCGACGAAGCAAACCGGCCGTTTTTTGATCATCGCCGTTTTCCAAGGATCGATTATCGTCAGTGCCATGTTTTTAACATCCATGGCCGCTAATCCGATCGCAGCCCAAATAGCCGGAGACTTCGGGATTCAAATCACCTGGGGAAAGTGGCTTTTGGCTTCCATCGTTCCCGGATTGATTTCCTTATTGGCGACTCCCTTTCTCGTCTCCAAGATCATCCCTCCCGTCATAAAAAAAACGCCGAAAGCCCCTTTAATGGCAGCCGAAAAGCTCAAGGAGATCGGTCCGCTTACTTTTGACGAAACTCTGATGTTGTCTATTTTTTTCTTAGTTCTGAATCTGTGGATTTTCAGTGCTCAAATAAAAATATCCAACACCGTCGCCGCCCTCTTGGGCGTCATGGCTCTTCTTTTTTGCGGAGTCATTCAGTGGAAGGACTGTTTAAAAGAAGAAAATGCCTGGGACACCCTCTTTTGGCTCGGAACGTTGGTATCCATAGGGACCTGCCTCAAGCAAATGGGCTTCTTTACGTGGTTCTCCGGAAATATCGTTTCCTTGATCAGTGCCATGACTTGGCAATGGGCCTTTTTAATCATGGTCCTTCTTTACTTTTACACCCATTATTTTTTCGCCAGCAATACGGCTCATTTAACGGCCATGTTTTCTGCCTTTTTGGCAGCCGGTATTCGGGTCGGTGCTCCGCCCTTGCTTACGGCCCTCATGCTTTCCTTTTTTAGCTGCCTCTTCGGCGGACTGACCCATTACAGCTGCGGACCGGCTCCCATTTATTTCAGCGCCGGATACACGACGCTACGAAAATGGTGGCAGATCGGCCTTTTAATGAGTTTGGCTAATATTTTGATCTGGATTGTCACCGGAGGCCTATGGTGGAAAATCCTAAGATTTTGGTGACGATTCCTCTTTCCCGTAGAACTCCCGTCCGATGCGAATCAAGGGGCGGGAGTTTTTCTTTCTCCACGCATTAGAGTCTCTCAGGGAATAAATGCAACCGCAGTATTCTTGCTTATAGAATTCCTTTTCCTTTGACAACTCGTACATCCGGGCGGATCCTCCGTCCTTTCTCCAGTTGTACGTCCAGTATTGAACCTCGGGATATCTTTGCGCTGCCCGAAGACCGCAATCATTGATTTGATCCATATTTTTCCAACGGGAAATTCCTAAGGAAGACGTAAAAACGGGGAAACCGTTTTCGTGAGCATACAGGGCCGATCTTTCGAATCGCATATCAAAACAGGCCGTACAGCGCGATCCTCTTTCCGGTTCGTATTCCAATCCTTTCGTGCGAACGAACCAATCGTCCACGTCATAATCGGCATCGATAAAAGGAATCCCCATTTCCTCGGCATAGCGAATATTTTCCTTTTTTCGCAGTTCGTATTCCTTTTTCGGATGAATATTCGGATTATAAAAAAAAATAGAAAAAGGTATTTCGGAAAAAACGAAGGTTTCCATTAAGGATCCGGCGCAGGGCGCGCAACAGGAATGCAGGAGAACGGGAGAAGAAGGAGGAGTTAATTTATAAGCTTTCATGCCTTCATGATATCTTTTTTTCCTAAAAAAAGATAGAAGGGAAAAATAGATTGCAGTTATTTGATTTCATAAACTAAATAGGAACTCATGAAATTTATATATAGCCTACCCCTTCTTTTGCTTTGGATTCTCAGTTCCTGCTCTTCACACCAGAGAGAGGGTCATCGTGTCGTAAAACTGGCGTCCGCATCCGGATCGGCAAATAATGAATTAAATTTTCTTTACTCTCAGCAAGTATACGGCGGAGCCTACAACCGAGACCCGAAACTCTTGACTTACGTCAATCTTCTGGGGAAAAAAATAGCCCTGTCGGCCAACCAAAATCCTTCGCATTATCACTTCGTTATTACGAATAGTTCCATCCCGAACGTTTGGAGCTTCCCGAAAGGGAACATAGCCATAACCAGAGGTCTTTTGGCCGAGTTGAAAAATGAAGCGGAACTCGTAGCCGTTCTGGCTCATGAAATAGCCCATATTTCCCGAACACACGGTAAAGTGTGCATTGACCGGGAAGTTATTTTAAATGCGGGTCCGGTAACCTTGGATAAAAAATCCAATTATTTTTCGTACGATCTCTCGATCGGTCCTTTAGGATCCGGCATGGGATTGATTACTTTAAAATATGATGACAAAGCCGAGATGGAAGCCGACTCCGATTCCATACAGCGATTGCAAAAGATGGGCTACTCCCCTCAAGCTTACATCCATTTCCAAAATAGATTGATCGATTACCGAAATAAAAAAGACTCCAACTGGATGGGTGGCTTCTTGGCCAAACACCCGATTAACGAAGAACTAATCAACCAAGGCAATCCCTCCAAATCTTTTAATAATGGGGACTTTGCTCAAAAAGGATTTGAAAATTACGTAGCCTTCTTAAAAAGTCAAAATGAAACCTACAAGAAATTAGACGAAGGGTATCGAAATTTATTAAGCAAAAAATACCACGAGGTTTTAGAAATCACCGAAAAGGAAATTTCTTCCGGTACCGGGGAATCCCACTTTTATCTATTAAAAGGAAAGGCTCTCGTTCTTTTGGATCGCTCCGGAGAAGCCTTATTCGCTTTTGATAAAGCCGTTGAAATAAACCCTTATTATTTTGACAACTACCTCCAAAGAGGCCTTTTAAAAGAAGAACAAAATGACTTCGAATCGGCTACGAGCGATTTGCAAAAAAGTCTTCGTCTCTTACCGACGGCAGAAGCCTATTATGCTCTCGGTGAAATCGATTACCGAAATGACCTGACGAATCAGGCCTTCGAAAACTTTCGCAAAGCCGGAATTTCCGGATCCCCCGGCGGGAAAAAAGCCTTGGAAAGACTTCACGGTCTCAAAAAGGCCTTTGAAGGATTACACGGCATCGTCATTGAACCTTATTTTGCTCCTTCGGGATATTTGGAATTGCAAATTCAAAATACGGGATCGAAAGAAGTGAAAAATTTAGTGATTAACGTGGAAGAATTGGATGCCGGCGGTTCTTTGATTTATCGTCATCTCATCGAAGTAAAAGAGCCCCTTTCCCCCCAAAAAGAATTAAAAAAGAAAACTTCCGTCGGTCCCTTTTTCGATAAGCATCACATGTTAAAAAGTCTTTCGATCAGTCCCGTGTATTCCGACTGATTTTTCGAAAGGAAAAGAAAGCCGTCAGGCACGCCGCCAGCAACAACAGAATACAAACGGCGTAAATCCATTGAAAGGAATAGACATAAGCTTCCGCCGCCAAACTCCTTAAATGACAAAAAACGGAACGGGAAAAGGGGGTTAATCCGGGGCGATTCAAATAAATGGCTTCCAGAGAAGCATCGCTTACGGAAAGATCGAAAAAACGAGAATCTTTTAATAAACTCTCAAAACGCATCTTCCGAATATTCAAAAACATCGAACCGATTACGGCCATTCCGATCGTCCCCCCGGCCTGTCGAATACATCCCAGCACTCCCGAAGCGATTCCCCTCTTTTCCGGATGAACGCTTCCGACGACATAAGCACTGACCGGAGCGAATAACAAAGCGACTCCCGTCCCGAAAGCAAACATTCCGGGAATGATTCTTTCAATGCTTCTTACCTTGAAAATAAAAAACCAACAAAGAGAAAGAGTCGTAATGATCAAACCGATAATGACGGGAGTTTTTACCCCGAACACGTCTGATAATATTCCGCCCAAGGGAATAACAACGATTAAAGGGAGAACGGCTATCATGATAAAAAGTCCGGATGCCAACGGCCCGTACTCCAAAATGCGCTGCAAATAGAGTGCCCAAAAAACGGGTAAAATCAAAACGAACTGTACGACGAAAAAAACGAAATTAGAAGCCAAGAAGCCTTTGTATCGAAATAAGGAAAAATCAAGAAAGGGATTTTTTGCCTTCCCTTCTCGTAGGACGAACAACGGAAGAGCCGTAAAAGAAAAGAAAAACAGAAAAAGAATCGTTTTACTTCCCCACCCCCAAGTATTCCCTTCCATTAAGGCTAAAATAAAACAGGGAAATCCGAGAGTAAAAAGAAGAAACCCCGAAAAATCGAAAGGCCGATAATTCCTTTTTAACTTCGGAAGAAGGCATAAGGGTATGACGAAGGAGTAAAGAGCCAAAGGGATATTCACCCAAAAAATAAATCTCCAGGACAGATATTGCGTAAAAAAACCGCCCATGAAAGGACCGAGGGCTAAAAAAACGGCCGCACACCCGGAATAAATACCGATAGCCCTTCCCCGGCGTTCTTTCGGATAAATACCGATAAGAATTCCCATGGCAGCCGGGAGCATCAGCGCCGTCCCCATTCCTTGTAGAGCTCGGAATGCTATCAACCACCGGCCGGAATAAGAAACGGCGCAAGCCAAAGAGGAAATGCCGAAAAGAAGCACCCCCGCACAAAAAATACGACCCGGACCGTATTCGTCAGCGAGATAACCGCCCGTCAACACGAAAACGGCCCAAGACAAGAGGTAGGCATTCACTAACCATTGCACTGATACGCTGCTCAGCAGTAACTGTTCCTGTATCGTGGGTAAAGCAACGGGCAAATTCATTTGATCCAAAAAGGCCAGGGAAAGCGAACCGCTCATGGCCGAAAGTATCCAATTGCGACGTGTCGGAGAGAGAGACATAGACGATTCATTCATATAAAATGGACTTTACCTAATTCCGGTAAAAATCTACAATTCGGAAAACTAGCACCCAGGATTTTTTTTTTATGGAAGCCCCCTCCGTTAAGCCGAATCGAGTAATCGGCATTTTCATGCTGGCCTGTCTGAATCTGGCCGTTATCACCAGCTTACGCAATATGCCTCTCGTCGCCCAATACGGATTGTCCCTTGTTTCCTATTATCTGTTGGCTACCTTTCTTTTTATCATACCGACGGCCCTTGTTTCGGCCGAGCTGGCGACGGGATGGCCCAAAGCCGGGGGTGTTTATATTTGGTGCAAGGAAGCCTTCGGAGAAAAATGGGGCTTTACGGCGATCTGGTTGCAGTGGGTTCACAACCTACCCTGGTATCCCGCCATGCTCTCCTTCGTCGGCATTTTGCTGGCTTATGCCTTTAACTTGGAACACTTATTAAACAACAAATTCTATACCCTTTCCGTCGTTTTAATCGGTTTTTGGGGCATTACCCTTTTTAACTTTTTAGGTATTCGTACCTCCGGTTGGCTCAGCTCCTTTTGCGTTATTATCGGTTCGGTTATTCCCGGAGCTTTTTTAATCAGTCTGGGAATAGCCTGGCTGATTAAGGGAGAACCGTCTTCGGTCCTTTTCTCCTGGAAAGGGATTTTACCTAATTTAGGAGAACTCGATAATATCGCCTTTTTAACCGGCACCTTTTTGGCTTTTGCAGGCCTTGAATTAACGGCCGTCCATGCAAAAGATGTAAAAGATCCGAAAAAAAACTATCCCAAAGCCATTTTTCTTTCCGCTTTATTCAGTTTGATCCTTTTCGTTCTCGGCTCTCTCTCCATCGCCGTCGTCTTGCCGGTTTCAGAGATTTCGATCGTAGCCGGAATCATGGAAGCTTTTGCCAAAATTTTAGATCGCTTTGCCCTATCGGGTCTCGTTCCGTGGGTTGCGCTCTTAATCGCCTGCGGGGCTATCGGCGAATTAAATGCCTGGATCCTCGGATTGGCCAAAGGACTTTTTATTACGGGAAGACACGGAAGTCTTCCTCCTTTTTTTCAAAAAGTAAACAAACACCAAATTCCGACGAATATTCTTATTTTCCAAGCAATCATCAGTTCTTTGGCTGCCGTTATTTTTCTTTTCATGAGCACGCTAAATGCCGCTTATTGGATCCTCATCGTTCTCAGTGCCCAACTTTATTTGGGAATGTACCTAATTATGTTTTTAGCCGGAATCCGCTTGCGTTATACGAAACCGGAAGTCGAGCGAAAGTATCGCATTTCAAACGGAAATTTCGGCATGTGGTTGATTGCGGGAGTCGGAGCCGTTGCCGCCGTTTTTGCCATCTTGATCGGTTTTATTCCTCCGGCATCCCTCGATATCCGTAACCTGTGGACTTATGAAATTTTTATGGTTCTGGGTTTTCTAATTTTAACATTCAGTCCGCTGCTGCTTCATAAGTTCCGGAAACCGAGCTGGATGCCGACTCCGCATAATCCTCTGCTGCAGGGGGAATCTCATGATGAACCGAAAGAACCCTGAGTAATGCATCGTCGGCTGTTGAGAGAGAGTTTGGAAGTCTATGAACATTCGGGGAAAATATTTCCGGAAGAGCGCGATATTCTCCGGCGTTTCTCTCTTTTCCTTCAAAATACCCCCCTTTGTTTTTCAAGGAATACCCTTCCCGGGCATTTCACGGCTTCCTGCTGGCTTTGGAATTTTGATAAAACGGCCTGCCTTTTCACCGAACACGCCAAGTTAAAACGTTGGCTCCAGTTGGGAGGGCATGCCGACGGAGAGCACGATCTTCTGCAAACCGCCCTGCGAGAAGCTCGAGAGGAATCCGGAATTTCCGCCATCGTTCCCGTTTCCGAAGATATCTTTGACTTAGCCATTCATGAAGTTCCTTCCCGCAAGGAGGAGCCGGCTCACCTTCATTATGACGTCAGGTATATTTTACATGCAAAAACGGATGCCCCGTTCTCCGTAAGTAACGAGTCCTTACGTCTCAAATGGATTCTTCCGGAGGACTTTGAAAATTATTTCTTCGATTCCTCCATTCTTCGCATGAGAGAAAAAATAAGCCGAATGCCCGCCTCGGTTAACTCTTATTTTGAATCGACTTAGGTTGAATTTAAAATCGAAAAACGGGTAATATGGCAGGAAATTTTTACAAGGTCTGATAAAAATAAGTGAAAAATGTCATCGTTATTCCGGCCCGTTTTAAAAGCACTCGATTTCCCGGAAAGATGCTCGCTCCGATTCAAGGAAAAACTCTCATTCGGAGAACTTATGAAAATGCCCTTCTCTCTCGGAAAGGGGAAAAAGTTATCATTGCCGTCGACCATCCGGACGTCGAAAGGCACGTAAAGGAGTTCGGAGCCGAATGCTTCATGACCGACCCGTATCACCCGAACGGGACCTCCCGTATTCTCGAAGTCGTCGAGAATTGCAAAGACATTGCCCCCGAAGCCGTCATTATCAATCTTCAGGGAGATGAGCCTTGTTTGGACCCCTCCGTTATCGATGCCCTCTTCGAAATGATGCACCGGAACCCGGATCTTCCCGCGGCAACGGCGGCCACCCCTCTTTTCGATCATGAGGAGGCTCTTAAGCCCTCGGTCGTCAAGTGCGTATTCGATACCCGCCATCGGGCCCTTTACTTTAGCCGCCGACTTATCCCTTATGCCGAAACCTTCGAAAAAGCCCACAAACACATGGGAATTTATGCCTTTCGAAAATCTTTTTTACGCATCTATTGTCAGCTTCCGGATACCCCTCTCGGGAGTTCAGAAAATTAGGAACAATTAAAAATTTTGGAAAACGGTTATCCGATGGAAGTTTTTCTTACGGACAAACCCTCTTTCGGAGTGGATCTCCCCTCCGATATTCAATTGGTGGAAAAATACCTATGTCAATAAAATACATATTCGTCACGGGAGGAGTTTCTTCCTCTTTAGGGAAAGGATTAACGGCCGCTTCCATAGCTCTCCTCCTGGAAAGAAAGGGATATCGCGTATCCCTATTGAAACTGGATCCCTACCTAAATGTAGATCCGGGAACGATGAGTCCCTACCAGCACGGAGAGGTCTACGTCACCGATGACGGAGCCGAAACCGATCTTGATCTCGGTCACTATTATCGCTTTACGCAAACCCGACTTTCCAAGGCCTCCAATGCCACCTCGGGACAAATTTACGAAACGGTCATTAAAAGAGAGCGAAAAGGCGACTACTTGGGAAAAACCGTTCAGGTTATTCCCCACGTCACCAACGAAATCAAGCGTCGCATTTCGGAAGCCGGCCAACAAGAGCCGGAAACCGATGTCGTTTTAATCGAAATCGGAGGAACCGTCGGAGATATCGAGTCCCTTCCTTTTTTGGAAGCCATACGACAGTTTCACTACGAACATCGAAATGACTCCATCACCGTGCATCTTACCTATGCCCCCTACTTGAAAGCAGCCGGAGAAATCAAAACCAAGCCGACTCAACATTCGGTACAAACCCTTCGCAGCATCGGCATTTTGCCCCATATCATTCTTTGTCGAAGCGAACAGTCTCTTTCTCGAGAAATCAAGGACAAAATCAGCCTGTTTTGCAATGTTCCCGAAAACGCGGTTTTTGACGAAGTCGACGTCGAGCATACCATTTATGAAGTCCCCCTTAACCTTCATCAGCAGAAGATCGATTCGCTGATTTGCGATTTGCTGCGTCTAGAAGACCGAAAAATTCAACTCAAAGATTGGGAAAATATCGTTCATACGGTCAAATCTCCCAAAGGGATCGTTCGAATCGGTATCGTCGGGAAGTACGTGCAGCATCAGGATGCCTATAAATCGGTCTACGAGTCCCTCCAACATGCAGCCATCTCTTCGGGATTCGTTCCGGAAATCAAGTTATTTGAATCCGATAAAATTCTCGATGAAGAGAATCATGCAAAAAATCTGAAAGGATGTGACGGCTACCTGATTCCCGGAGGATTCGGCGAAAGAGGATGGGAGGGAATGATTGCGGCCGCCTCTTTCTGTCGTAAACACAAGATTCCGTACTTCGGCATTTGTCTCGGCATGCAGGTTCTCGTCGTGGAATTTGCTCGAAATGTCTTGGGACTGAAAAATGCGAATTCGACCGAAATAGATCCTCAAACCCCCTATCCGGTTATCTCCTTACTGACGGAGCAAAAAGAGCTAAAAAACTTGGGCGGAACGATGCGCTTGGGGGCCTACCCCTGCAAAATCACCGAGCCTTCCAAAGCCTATCGGGCTTACGGAAAAAAGAATATCTCCGAAAGACACCGTCATCGCTATGAAGTTAATAATGATTACGTCGAACGCATGGAAGCCGAAGGACTTCGATTTACGGGAATCCATCCGAAACAAAAGCTCTGTGAAATCGCCGAAATTAAGGATCACCCTTGGATGTTGGGAGTACAATATCATCCGGAATTCAAATCCAAACCGACGGAACCGCATCTTCTCTTCAAGGCCTTTATCGAAGCGGCCATTGCTTATCAAAAAAAGAAAAAAAGGAAGGGATCATGAAACGAATTGCGGGCATTGACTATGGTACGGTACGAATCGGCTTGGCTCTTTCCGATCCCTCTCAAAGGATCGCCTCTCCCTGGAAAACCGTCCTTAATAAAGGGAAAGAAACGATTACGGAAATTCTCTCTCTTCTCCGGGAACAGACCGTTGAAGCCATCGTCGTGGGAATGCCTCTTCAAATGAACGGCCAACCCGGGAAGGCAGCCGAAGCCGTTTCTGCCTTTATCGCTTGTTTGCAAGAGGCCACGGATCTACCGATTCAAACGATAGATGAACGTTTAACGACCGTTCAGGTTGAAAAAACAATGAAGGAAGCTCTTTCTCGAAAAAAACGGTCTCGGATCATCGATTCGGCCTGTGCCGCCCTTATCCTGCAAAGTCATTTAGATATCAAAGCTTTTTCGATAAACTAAAATTAACCATTACAAAATTAAACAAATCCATATAAATTCTTTAAAAAACAAACTTTTCAATAAAAAGTTATTTGCCTAATAACGAGATTTATTTTATGATCGGGAAGAAACATGCATACCTACCCGGCTCGTTTTTTATGAAAAAACAAATTCGCTCTTCTTTATTTATTCTTGCCGCTTTATCTCTCGGTATCCTTACCGGTATGGCCAAGACACCTCTTTTTACGACGACCGCTTCTTTTGTTTCCGACTTATTTTTGGGCGCCCTTCAATTAATTTCCATTCCGATCGTTTTTCTTTCCGTCATCGCCACCATCACCGGATTCGAAAGTTATAAGGAAATGAAGTTTCTCGGGAAAAAAGTACTGAAATATACCCTGATTACCACCCTAATGGCCGCTACGATTGCTCTTTTCTTTTATATCGCCATCCACCCCCCGGCCGTCGAAACGACCGTTCCCCTTCCGCCTAAAGATATCGGCCATATGTCTTTTTTAAAAGCTCTTTCCCAAATGTTTCCGACGAATTTCGTGGCCGTTTTTCTGCAAAACAACGTATTCGGAGCCGCCTTGCTTTCCGTAGCTTTGGGATTTTCGATTCTTACCCTGCCGGAAAAGCATCGTTCGCACATGCATATTTTCTTCTCGGGTCTTTTTCAAGCCCTTTTAAAAATCACCCAGGTCATCATCCGCTTTATTCCCGTGGGAATTTGGGCGTTTACGACTCTCTTTCTCGAGCAAGTCATTCGGGATTACAAAGCCCTCCTCCCCCTCTCTTTTTATTTTGCTTGCGTCATTGCCTCAAATTTATTCCAAGGCTTTTTCGTTCTTCCTTTTCTGTTAAAAATCAAGGGCATTTCTCCGCTGAAAGTTTTTAAAAATGCTTCCCCTGCTCTTTTAACCGCTTTTTTTTCCAAGTCTTCCTCGGCCGCTCTTCCCTTAAGTATCGAATGCGCGACCTCCAAGGGAGGAATTTCTAAAAAAGTCGCTAATTTTTCCTTACCCCTTTGTTCCGTTATCAATATGAACGGCTGCGCCGCCTTTATTTTGATTACCGTTATTTTTGTTTCAACAAGTTCGGGCGTTGTCTTCACTCTGCCGATGATGCTTCTCTGGATTCTTTTATCCACCATGGCTGCCATCGGTAATGCCTCCGTCCCCATGGGATGTTACTTCCTTTCAAGCGCCTTTCTGGTCGGTATGGGAATACCGATCCACTTAATGGGTCTGATTCTTCCGTTTTATGCATTGATCGATATGGTGGAAACCTGTTTGAATGTTTGGTCCGATGTCAGTATCACGAATATCATTCATAAAGAGGTCACCGTTTACGAAGAGGCTCAGAAAGAACTTGCCGAAATTTCGAAATAAGCCCTCTCCGCTTTCGGATTTCTTCCCCTTGATCCGTTGCCTTCCTTTCTAAAACCCTTTAATTTATACGAGACCAAACTCTATGTTTATCAGCGTATTTGATCTTCTATCCGTCGGGATAGGCCCCTCCAGTTCTCATACCGTCGGCCCCATGAGGGCTGCTAAAAGTTTTTTGAATCTTCTCCTCGCCAAAGGTCTGTTAAAAAAGACAAAAAGAGTGAAAGTGGAGTTGTACGGTTCCCTGGCTCTTACCGGAGCCGGACACCGGACCGATATAGCCGTACTGATGGGACTGGAAGGAAGTGATCCGGAAACCGTTGACCCGGAAAGTATCGATCAACGAACGGAAAACATCCGGAAAGAAAAAAAAATCGTCCTTTTAGAACAACACCCCATATCCTTTACGGAAGAGAGCGATCTTCTTTTTTATAAAGATAAGTTTCTTCCTTATCACTCTAATGCTATTCGCTTTACAGCATTTAATAACGAGAAATCCGCTCTTTTCGAAGAGGTTTTCTACTCCATCGGAGGGGGATTTATCGTAGAACACGAAAAAATCCATCACAAGCAACCGACGGTAAAACACCATGATATTCCCTACCCCTTTTCCACCTGTAAGGAGTTATTGCACCACTGTTCCGAAAACCGTTTGACCATTCATGAAGTCATGCTGGCTAACGAGCTCTCGCATCATACTGCCGAAGAAATTAAAAAGGGTATTGCGGAAATCTACAATGTTATGAAAGCCTCGGTAATCAACGGCTGTCGTAACGAAGGGTATCTTCCCGGAAGGTTAAAAGTGAAGCGGAGAGCTCCCAAGCTCTATAAATTCCTGACCGAAAAGAAAAATCCCGATCCGGAAGATATTTTCGATTGGGCCTCCCTTTTCGCTTTGGCCGTTAACGAGGAAAATGCTGCCGGAGGAAGGGTCGTTACCGCCCCGACGAACGGAGGGGCCGGAGTCGTGCCCGCCGTTCTCCACTATTACGAAAAATTTATTTCCGAACCTTCGGAAAATCGGGCCGAAATTTTTTTAATGACGGCTGCTGCCATCGGCATCCTTTATAAAAAAGGGGCTTCCATATCGGCAGCGGAAATGGGTTGTCAGGGTGAAATCGGAGTAGCCTGCTCCATGGCGGCAGCCGGGTTAACGGCTTTGAAAGGAGGGACGCCGGAGCAAATAGAAATAGCTGCCGAAATCGGCATGGAACATCATCTGGGATTGACCTGTGATCCCGTCGACGGGCTGGTTCAAATACCCTGTATCGAAAGAAATACGATGGGAACCGTTAAGGCTATTAATGCCTCCCGATTGGCCATGATGCAAGAGGGCGATACCCATAAGGTTACTCTCGATGACGTGATCAAAACGATGTTTCAAACGGGTAAGGACATGCAGTCCATTTACAAAGAGACCTCTCTCGGAGGACTGGCCGTTAACGTCATCTTCTGTTAAATTTTCATTTGCAGAGTTTCACTAGGTTCGTTAAAATCCGAAGTTTCAATCTAAAACTCGGCGGGTTGAATTCATGACTTTGCTACACGCACTCCGGCAGCGCCCTCTTCCCGTTCCGGAAATTCTGCAGGATCCGTTGACATGTATTTTTAAAAAGGGATCTTCCGTAAAGGAAAAAGAATCCGTAAAAAAACTTTTTCCTCATACGACGAATCAATCCCTTCTCGTCCCGGAAAAAGGCCTTTGCGAAAACCTTCCCCTGAAAGTGGGGGTTCTTTTCTCCGGAGGTCCGGCTCCCGGCGGTCATAATGTTATTTACGGTCTGCGCCATACTTTGAATCGATTGCATCCCTCCTCGCGACTGATCGGTTTTTTAAATGGCCCCTCCGGATTATTGGAACGCAAGTATATCGATATTTCTTCGGAAAAGGCCGGACATTATCTCCATACGGGCGGATTTGACATGTTGGGATCCGGAAGAACGAAAATAGAAACCTCCGAACAACTGGATACGGCGCTGACCGTTATTCGCGAACTGCAATTAAACGGACTCGTTATTATCGGCGGAGACGATTCTAATACGAATGCGGCCGTTCTGGCTGAGTTTTTTCAAAAAAATAAGGTTGAAATTTCCGTTACGGGTATCCCGAAGACGATTGACGGGGATTTAAGAAGTGAAATGTTGGAAATTTCCTTCGGATTCGATACGGCAACGAAACTCTACTCCGAATTAATCGGAAATTTAGCATCCGATGCACGTTCCTCGAAAAAGTACTATCATTTTGTTAAGTTAATGGGCCGGTCGGCCTCTCACATCACCCTGGAATGCGCTCTTCGCACTCGACCGAATATGGCCTTAATCGGAGAGGAAATACGAAAAGAAAGTCTATCCGTCGATCAATTGATCGAACAAATGGTCGATATCATTGTCAAGCGCTCCGCAAACGGAAAAAATTACGGTATTTTTCTGATTCCCGAAGGACTCCCCGAGTTTATTCCGGAATGGCAAGGGCTAAATGATGAAATTCGAAAACTATCGAATCGGGATAAAAAATTCGATGAACAAAAACTTTCCGATCGAGAAAAGCGGATATTTCTTTCCCTTCCGGAAGAGATCCGTCGACAACTTTTATTAGAAAGAGATTCTCACGGAAATATTCCGTTATCGAAAATAGAAACCGAAAAATTTTTAGCCGAACAAATAGAAATGCGTCTCGTAAAAAGTAAAACCGACGGTATTTATAAAGGAAAGTTCGATCCTCTTTTCCATTATTTCGGTTATGAAGGGCGATCGGCTCATCCTTCTTTTTTCGATGCTTCCTATGCCCATGCCCTCGGTGTCTGCGCGGCTCTTTTAATCCGACAAAAATATACGGGGTATATGGCCTGTCTTCATAATCTGAAAGACGATCCGAGAAAATGGATCCCCGGGGCCCTTCCCTTAACCTCACTGCTCGTTCCGGAAATCCGGAACGGAATCGAAAAGCTCGTTATCCGAAAATCTCCGGTCGATACCGCCTCTCCCTCTTTTCGCTACTTTGCGAAAAATAGAGATCGTTGGGCCTTGGAGGATGATTATCTATCTCCGGGACCCCTACAGTTTTTCGGAAATCCGGATCTTTTTCAAACCGTTCCCCAAACCTTACTTTACGGAAACTCATGAATTCGAATTTTTTATCCAAAGTAGAGAAAACACTAAAAAAACAAGGCTACGAATGTTATATTTTGATGGTCTGCAATAAGTCTTCGAAAGAAGAATTGTTGGTGGAAATGAGCTACGACGGAGATGAAGTGTTGGGTTGTTATATGTTGGAAAATGCCCTTTCGATTTTTGATCAAAAGGTCCGGAAACCGTTGGAGGAATCACAAACACCCCCCTCTTCGGACATTACCCCGCTCGGAGAATTGCCGTGAGCCTTACCGATTTCAAACGACTCTTTGAAGAAAATGAATCTTCCATTCAAAAGGATTGGTTTGATTTTTTACGTTTTCAAAGTATTTCCACCTTACAAGAACACGATAAAGAAACCCTTGCCTGTAGTTATTGGGTAGAAAAGCAACTCCGGAAGCTCCGTTTTTCCGTAGAGCGATGGGAGCAAAAAGAGGGT
>CAYGJM010000033.1:0-9147 GCA_964350295.1 uncultured bacterium
ACCGTCGACGGAGATTATGATTTTTCGCTTCTTTCAAAAGGAAAAATCGTATTGGGTTCGACTCTGGGGGAAACAAAGGCTTTGCGCGGGATTACCTTTCAAGGGAATCTCATAGAGCTCTCCGGAAACATTATTTCTTCATCGGGGACATTGCACGTGAACGGAGATCTCTTATTGGGAAATGACGTTCGAGTGACGAATCGCCGTTCGGCCGGAGTTTTCTTTAAGGGAAGGGTGGACGGGGCCCACCGCTTGGAGGTTTCCGTCGATCCACAAGAGGGGCATGTCGCCTTTTACGGAGACGTCGGTTCCGAAAGATCCTTGGAAAGCCTCATCGTATTCATCGGAGGTCCTTTGGAGTTTACGAAAGGACTGTTTACGAAGAATTTTGAAACGAATTCTCCCGTAACGACCTTTCGGGAAGACGTGATCGTTTCCCATCGGATAGGATCCGGAAGCATTCTTTCCGGTTCCGGACATCAGAATATTATTTTCGGGGGAAGCGGAAGGATTCGGGGCGATGCCGTTTTTCTCGGTAAGGGGGAATTTCACGGGGGCGGCTCTCCGGATTCTTCCTTGCATATAGACGGTATTTTTGCGAATAAGGAAGGGAATACTTTCTTGCAGGGAGAGGTTCGGGTAAACGGATCCGAGATACAATTGAGCTCTTTGGAGTTGACCGGACCGTTGCGTATCGTCGGGGAGGGAGATTTATTTTTGAACGGAACGATCGAAGGGAAATATCCCTTATCTTTGGCGACGCCGCGAGGAGATATTTATTTTTATGACGGCATCGGGGGAAAAATTCCTTTGAAAGGTCTCTGCGTTGAAGGAAAAAATATTTTTCTGCAGAAAGAGTGGGTTCTTTCCGAAGGAGATATCGAATTAAGAGGCCCCGTCGAGTTATTGCATCATGCGGCTTTTCGAATACTCGGAAGCGGAAGTATGACGATTGCCGATACGGTGAACGGGGAATGGGATCTCTTTACCGAAACGGTTGACGAAGAGGGAAAAATTCATATTTACGGAGACGTGGGTACTCAAAGACCTCTTCACCGCTGGACCATGAGACATAAGGGAACCGTTCGTTTTTCCAAAGACGTATTACTGGATCACCTCGATACCTCGGCCTCTTTGACCGAATTCGATCGCAATGCGGAAATTCGAAAAATGATTCGAGCGGAAGGCATGACGGCTCGTTACGAATCGGCTACGTTGATTTTTCATGAAAAAGGCTTTTTTAACGGGCCGGTTTCTTTGAAAAACGGGAAAGGAACTACCGTTTGGGGAAGTAACGGATCGGCTTCTTTCACCTTTCGGGAAGAACTGGAAATGAATGCTAAAAACGGTTTCATTCGAGGAAGATTTCACCTGTTCGGCAAGCAATCTTCGTTTGACCATCTCCGTTTGACCGGTCCGGTTTCCCTTTTAAAAGAATCTCCGGGAGCTATTTATTTTACCGGATCCCTACAAGGGGAGCACTCCTTGGCCGTCAAGGCTGAAGAAGCCGATATCTTTTTTCACGATGTCGTGCAAACGGAGAGCTTTGAAGTGACGGGAAAAACAACCGAAATACATAAAAATATTTTTTCCGGAGAAGGGGGAATCTCTTTTAAGGGAGATGTAGTTGCCGTCGGAGACGTCTTGTTAGAAGATCCGGGAAAGAAGGGCGTTCATTTTTTCGGGAAACTGAACGGTGACGCATCGGTAGGGATTTCTTCCGGCGACCCGGAAGGGGGAATTTATTTTTACGGAGCCGTCGGGGATATCCGACCGCTTCGCTCTCTTTCTTTACGGAGTCGTCGGGAAATTACTTTTCCCGCAAGCGTGGAAACGGAAAATTTGATTTCGGAAGCACCTCTTCTTTATTGTAAGGATGCATTATCCGTCCGAGGGGATATCCGTGCCGAACGAATCCTTACCGAAGGAAGGTCGGTACGAGTCGAATTTGAAGGAAAGGGTTATTTTTCCCAAGGAGCCGTTTTTAATCATTCGGGCACCCTTTCCTTAGGCGGAGACCCGGAAGCCTCGGAGTTCTTTTTCCGGGGACCCTTGGAAGTGAGAAAAGCCGTTTTGCTTTCTTCCGGAAAGATCGACGTCGAAGGGCCGGTTCGTTTAGCGGAGCTTCTCGTTAAAGGCGCTGCCTTCTTTGATACGAGGGGACACGATTTTCACGTTTCCGGCCCGGCTACCGGATGTGACGGAGGAGGAGATCTTACCGTTGAAACGAATGAGGGATTCATCCATTTTGCACAAAATATGGATCTTCGAGACGTCACTCTTTTGACTGCGGAGCCAATCGCATGGAAAATGAAGGTACGTACCGGGAATTTCACGACAACTTCTCCGTCCGTAACATTTCAGGAGTCACTGAACGCAACGGGAACGGTAAGCGTCCGGGATCTTCGTATCGGAGAGGAGGGGTCGGAGGGGAGCTTTATCGGCGGCGGAGTCATTCGGGGAAAAGCCGTATTTCAAAATGAAAAAGGGCTTTCTTTCGGAGGAAGTGATCGATCCGTGTTGACGTTTCACGACCCTTTGGATCTTTCGAATATACCCTTATCCGTCAAGGGAACCGTTCAGACGCTCGGAAAAACGATGGATTTGGGAGAATTACGCCTTTTGGGGAATACCTCTTTCCGAACGAATGCCTCCGAAACGGAAGGAAAGGATATTTATTTTCTGGGAAAGGTGGAAGGGGGTTATGACCTTCGTGTTAATGCGGGCGAAGGAAAGGTTTGCTTCGATTCGTCGGTCGGCGAGGAGTCTCCTCCGGAATCTCTTAAAGTAACGGCCAGGCGTATAGAGGTTGATTCCGGAATTCGAACGCTGTCGGGAGACATGATTTTTTCCGGGGACGTATTCGTGACGCATACTTCGTCATTGACGGTTTTGGAAAAGGGAAATCTTATTTTTGAAGGGTTGTTAAATGCCGATGATCAGGCCGGAGGGCCTATTACGTTGGAGCTTTCTTCCGGGGGCATGATTGAATTTCAAAAAGAAGTGGGCGGTCGAAATAATTTTCACGAAGTGATCGTCCATCGTGTCGGCGAAATGGTTTGTCGCTCTTCTTTTAAGTCTACGATGGTAACGCGGACCGTAAAAAATGAAGAAGTAATCGGAAAAAAAGAGGGGTCGGATGTTTACGAATCAAAAAATTGAACCGGCTCAGTGGCCTTGGGCCTATTTGCAGGTTACCGAAAAGCCGGATAGAGCCGCTTGGATAGAATTAAGTCATGCGATCCCCGTCATCTTGCCGGAGGGTAGCATCGGATCGGGTAGGGATATCCGTTTTACTTTTAAAGATACTTATATCGATTTGAATCGAGAAGTTGAATTTTCTTCGGAAATTTCCGAAAGGGTCGATTGGATAACAGCCCTTCCGCCGAGTCGAAGAAAATACCTATAATCCGCGAAGATTTTGAAAGGCCAGGGCAGTCAGTACGTGTCCGTCGACATCTTCTCCCCGTAAGATTTTCCGCTTCAGTTCTTCCGAAGAGAGTCGGGTAGTGGATATGATTTCACAGAGATCTCTTCGGGGGTCGGTATATTTTTCCCCTTCTTCGGCCAGAAAGTAATGGGTTTTTTGGGAACATCGTCCGGGAAAGGGATACGAAGATCCGAGAAAAATCAACCGGCTTGCCCGATATCCGGTTTCTTCGGTTAATTCTCTTGCAGCTGCTTGTTCGGGGGCTTCATCGGGATCGACCGTTCCCCCGGGAAGACTCAGCAGAGTTTTTTTCGTCGGGTGGCGATATTCCGCATTCAGAACATAGTCCTTCTCTTTTGTCCGGCAAAGAATCATAACCGCTTCGGGAGCCGTTTCCAAGGTGACGTAAGAGTAGCTCTCACCGGAGGCTTTTATTAATTCATCCGTTACCAATCGAAGATAATCGAGATCGATAAGGGTGGAAGAGTGCCGGACATGAGGTTTTTCAGGTGTCATAGATAATTTTTTCTCGCAGTCGATCAAAAATTTTTGCTTTCCCCGGATTTTGTCCGATTCGATAAAATAAGGAAAGCTGTTTATAAAGCTCGCTTTTTTCAAAAGGGAAGGCTTCCTTCAGCCATTTTTTCATAAGCGGATTTTTGGATAAATAGGAAATGGCCAATTCCGATAAAGGAGGGCGAGTCAAACGGTGTTCATCGGCAAAAAAAGAGAGGGCTTTAGGAATGCCGTATTTTCCGGCCAGATAACATCCGTAAAGAAAACGATTTTCGTTTTTCCCTTTTTGCACTTTTAAAAGAGCATGGGCTTTTTCCGGTTTTCCTTTCAGAAGATAGGTCAAAACGGCATAGTAATGAATGGGAAGAGAGGTAAAGGGGAGATTGCGCAACCGAAAGGAGAGTGTGTCAACCCGATTTTCGATCAAGGCTTTTTCAAAGAGAAGATAGAGAATATTTTTCTGAAAATCATTCGGATTACCGGATACTTCGGAAAAGAAGGCGGTAAGGGCTTTTTCCGTATCTTCTTCTTTTGGTAAATTCAGGAGAAACCTCTCTTCCGGAGTTCTTGTTTCCAAAAGACCGGAATGAGATTTACGGAGTAAAAGAAGGCAAATCAACGCATTCCTTTTCAAGGGTTCTCCGGATGTTTCCGAAAAAATTTCTTCGATGAGATAAGCCTTTCCCGATAAAAATCCGAGTCGGATCATCAGCTCGAAATACTTCTCTTCTTCCGTAGCCTCTTCGGGAAGGGTTTCCAGGAAAAAAAACAACCGTTGATAATCGATCAAGTTCAAAATAAGAGGGTCTATCATTTGTTTTCGGTGTGCATGGCTGTTATAACGAAGGGCTAACAGAATAAATTGATAGGTAATCATACGATATTTTTGAGAGGATTGATACATTCTGTAAATAATGTGATCGTAGATGAGATATAACAAAGGATGATCGGGATAGCGACGAATCGCAAACTCCAAACACTTTAATTCTTCTTGATTATCTTTCAGTTCTTGGTAAACCAAAGCTTTGCCGAGATATTCCAAGGGGGCTCCCGGCGTACTTCGTAAGGATTCAAATTCCGTAAGAGACTCCTCGCACCATTGGAGGATCTGCTTTTTTCGCTTGGCATTTTTTGCTTTTTCCAAAAGCAATAAGCCGGCTCGAAAAAAGGCTTCCCGGCTTTCGTGACGTCCGGGAAAGGCATGAGCGATATGCCGATATTCGATAAGGGCCTTATCATAAGCCTTATGGGCAAAAAGAGCATCCGGAACGTCCAGGCAATTAATGACGAGGGAGGGCGAAGCTTCGGAAATGAATAAAGGCCCGATTTTAAAATCATCATCCTTATAGAGAAGACCGATATGACCGCCGTTTAAAGGAAGATAGGAAATATAGGAAAATTTTTTTTCATCATTCAGATAAAATCGGATCTCATAGTTAACTTTTTCGAAACGGAGTTTATGAATTTGCTCCGGGATCAGAAACAAGCGGGGAATTTGCAAAATTTCGACATTATTCCGATAGAGTTTGGAGGGCATTTCCAAAGAGCTGCTGAGCCAGAGGTAATAACCGTCTATGATATGTTTATTTTTTCGGAAGGAAGGAGCATTGGCAAGCAAGCCGATACCTTGCGATTTGGCATGGAGCTTTATTTTTGTCTTGATCCGGATATTCGAGGCAAAGGCTTTTTGTGAAATCATCAAACAAATCCACTCGACGGCATCCTTTCCGGGAGAAATTCCTTGATGTTTTGAAATAAGGACATTTTCTTGCATACCCCAGTCTTCGGTCCGATTCTTTTGTAACTCGTCACCGTCGATCCATTCGGAATGACCTTCTTTAAAACTGCGAAGATCTTTTAGTAACTCCTGCATATCCCGATACCGATCCTTCGGCTCCGGTGCCAAACATTTACAGGCAATGCGAGCCAAGGCATGGGGGATATCTCTATAGGGGGCTACTTCAATAGGATTTAAAAGGACTTCTCCGGCTAGCAGATCTTTTAAATGGCGGGATTTTTTTCTTTTAAAAGGGGGTTTTAAGGTTAAAATCATGTACAGCATGACACCGAGAGAGTAAATATCGGTCAGGTAGGTGGCCTTTCCTCCACGAATCCTTTCCGGAGCCATAAAGGTAAGAGTTCCTATGATTTTTCCGGGGCCGGTGAGCTCGGAATCTTTCCATTCGATGTCGATAGGGATTTCTTCTTTGGCGATATTATCGATCGTTTCGGCAACACCCCAATCGAAAATAAGCACTTCTCCGAATTTCCCGACCAAAATATTTTCGGGTTTCAAGTCTCGATGTAATATTTTTTGTTCATGGGCATAGGAAACGGCTTCGCATACCGTTAAAAAAACGGGAATTAATGCCGAAATGGAAAAAGCAAGAATATTTTTTTGTTCCTTTCCTTTTTCTGCCGCTTCCATCAGAATTTGTTTAAAGGTCTTTCCGTCGATATAGGGCATGGTGTAGTAGGGGTGTTCTTCCGAGCGAGAAATATTATAAATAGGAATAATATTGGGATGGGTCAATTTACCCGCAATATAAGCTTCTCTAAAAAAACGACGTCGAATAATCGGGTGGGCAGTTAGTTCTTCTCGGATGCATTTTAAAGCGATTTCTCGATTGCAAACGGGATCATAGGCCAGATAAACCTCGCCCATTCCCCCCTTGGCAATGGTTCGAATTAATTTGTAGGGGCCGATATATTTCTTCACGAAGGAGTCATTCTTTTTTTTGAATGAAGGCATTCTAAGAGATAGGATCTTTTCCTAAAATATAAATAATATTCAAGGATTGTCTAAAAAATCGAAAGGGTTTAAATAAAAAAAGGAATGAAAAGATAATTATCGGAGGTAGATCGTGTCTTTAAAACAAAAACAAGTAACCGTAGGAAGCGGTATTCTGCTTTCTTTTTTCTTTACGGCCGGCATCGGCTATATCTTTTATTTCGTTGTCCGTTGGACATTGCCGCAAGAAGATTTTTTTATTGATCGTTGGTTTTTCGCCTTTAAATGGTTGATTTGGCCGATTATCACCCTTTGGTTGGGGATTACCGTTTGCGCGGTGCAGCGCTTTTTTAGTTCGGCTATTGATCCGATAGAGGGAAAAGAGAGCCGTTCCTTAAAAATTAATTCGGAATACGTATCCGATACGGTCAGTCAATTGCTTCTGCTCTTTTTGGCCGTTCTGCTGTTGTCGACTTATATGCCGTTGAAAAATCTGGGTATCATTCCTACCGTTTGTCTCGGATTTTCTTTGGGTCGGGTTGCTTATTGGATCGGTTATCACCTTTCCGTTGCCTATCGATCCTTCGGAGCCATTATGACCGATATATCGACAATCGCTCCCTTGGGATTTTTGACGGTACATATTCTCATTAACAATTTTATTCGTTAGTGATGAGATCCGACAATCGAGGAGAGAATTTCATAAGTATTTGAGGAGAGACCCTTTCTTTGAAGCAAGCGATGCAGCATTTTGTGCATCAGTCGTTTTCGAAGAGGGGGTAGCTTCGGAAACGATTTAAAACACCCGGAAAGACGAGCCGCCACTTGCGGATTGATCGTATCGATATGAGCAATACGTTCTTCCATAAAAAGATATCCGGATCCGTCTTCGGCATGAAAGCGAAAGAGATTTTCGGCGAAGCTGCCGATGAGCCCTCGGACGAGATTGGGAACGGTATAGTCCAAAAGGGGATGAGCGGATAATTTTTTTACTCTTGCAAGAGTATCTTCCTCGGGGGAAAGGGCCTGAACGGCAAACCATTTGACCATGACGAGGGGATCTTTTTCCCATTTTTCATAAAATAGACGCAGTGCTTCTTCTCGTTGAGGAGTATTTGTTCGGGAGAGGCATTCCAATGCGGAAAAGATATCGGTCATATTATTGCCGGTACGGAATTGGTGGAAACACAGTGATGTTATTTCCGGTTTTTTCGTTCGCATCAGATAAGAAAGAACGACATGCTTTAGTTTTCTTTTACCGGTTGATTCGGGGGTAAGGGAGTAAGTAACATCCCCCGAGAGTTCTTCATAGAGGGCCAACAGGGGGTCAAAATGTCGCTCGGCCAATGCCGAAAGAAGGAAGGAGCGGGCCAGGTGATTGTTTTCGACCGCAATAATTTTTTGTTCCTGAGCCATCAGCGATTCCGAAGGCAAGGAAAGAGTTACGGCTTTCAGAGCGGGGTCCAAAGAAGCATCCTTTATGATTTTTCCGAAGACTTCCGTGTAGGATTCATCGGGGACGAGATCCTTGCCGGCTTCTCGATCGGCAACGAGATCGAGAAGAATCTTCATGGAAAATTCCCGAGAAGCTTCCCAACGATTGAATCCGTTGGAATCATGCGTCATTAAAAAAAGAAAATCCTTCGGGACGTACGGAGCCTTTACGATCACGGGAGCCGAAAAGTCTCGATTGAGAGAAACCGTTGGTTTCGAAGGAATATTTTCAAAACGAAACGTCTGTTTTTTATCCTTCAAAATCAATAGAGAATCGACGGGAAGGTCCTTCCCGGAAGAATCGATCAATCCGATAACGAAAGGGAAGTAGAGAGGTTCGGCATTTTCTCCTTCCGTAGGATTGGATTGTTCCGTTATCAGCAGGAGTTCTTGTTTTGCTTCGTCGTAGGTCCAATTCACGGTAACGACGGGAGTTCCCTTTTGGTCATACCATCTCTTAAATAAGGTGAGATCTCGTCCCGATGCTTCTTCCAAAGCTTCCAGAAAGTCTTCGCAGGATACGGCACGACCGTCAAATAATTCGAAGTATGTCGCAATTCCCCGGGGAAACATTTTTTTACCCAGAAGAGTATGGAGCATACGAATGATTTCGGCTCCTTTTTCATATACGGTGGACGTATAAAAATTATTCATTTCCGTATAGGAACGAGGACGGATCGGGTGTGCCAAAGGGCCGGCATCCTCTCGAAATTGAAGAGTCCTCAGAGCCGTTACCGTTTCGATGCGATGAAGAACTCTTGAATGAAGATCCGAAGTGAATTCCTGATCTCGAAAAACGGTAAGACCTTCTTTTAAAGTTAATTGAAACCAATTTTTAACGGTGACCCGGTTTCCGGTCCAATTATGAAAGTATTCGTGACCGATCACTTTTTCGACGCGAATGAAATTATCATCCGTAGCACTTTCTCGGTCGGCATATACGCAAGCGGTGTTGAAAATATTCAAGCCTTTATTT
>CAYGJM010000033.1:9157-15433 GCA_964350295.1 uncultured bacterium
GTTGAAATCCGACACGGCGACGATCTGGAAAATGTCCAGATCATATTCTAATCCGTAGGTTTCTTCATCCCATTTCATCGACTTTTTCAAGGATTCCATGGCCCAGGAACATTTAGAGAGATGTTTTTCTTCGCAAAAAATTCGGAGAGTCACCGGCTTTCCGGATTTCCGGATAAATCGATCTTCCGTCGAGGCCAAATCTCCCGCAACCAGGGCAAAGAGATAAGAGGGTTTATGAAAGGGATCTTCCCAAGTTACAAAATGAAGACCGTCGTTCAGATCGCCGGCATCTATTTTATTACCGTTCGATAATAAAACGGGATAACGTTGCTTATCGGCAATGATTTTTACGGTATATTTAGCCATGACATCGGGTCGGTCAAGAAAATAGGTGATTTTTCGAAACCCGTGCGGTTCATTTTGCGTGCAAAAAATACCTCCCGAGAGATAAAGACCGTCCAAAAAAGTATTTTCTTCCGGCGAAATGGCTACTTGCGTTTCCAAAATAAAAGAATCGGGAACGGCCGGAACGGTCAGACTTTTATCATCGAAAAAATATTCCTCTTCGGAAAGAAGACGATTATTCAAGGCAATCGAAAGGAGTTGGAGTCTTTCTCCATGTAAAATCAGGGGGAGATTCATTCCTTCCTCCAAACTTTTACATCGGATGGCCGCTTCAACGATCGTTCGACGAGGGTCTAATCGAAAGGTGAGGTGAACGTCGGAAATCGTATAGGGGGGAGGGGTATAATCTTTTAAATGGAAAACTTTCGGTTTTTCGGGAGCGGGTGGCATGGGTATCTCTTTGTTCTCTTCTCGCCGAGATCCTACCGGATTTCTTATAAAAATCAAAATTTTTCAAATGCCCGTTTTCGTAAAAAGAGAAAACCATAAAGATTTTGTAAAAAAAATATTTTATTTAAATTAATTTTTTGACAAAATAACCCCGAACAAAGAACCAGAGGAGTTTTTATTATGACGGCAATATGCGGTATTTCAGGGAATCATTTTATTTCCTCGGCAGGAGAAGGAGGAGCAAGTTCATTGGCTCGAGCCCTTACCGGTGCCGAAGAAAATGTTTGTCATTTTTTACGAGAATTTTTTGAGAACGCAGCCCTTTATTTTCATTTAGGTTCCGAGGAAAAAAGTTGTTCTTCTTTTCCGGATCGTATTTTGGTGATGAAAGGAGATGCGGAAAGTTTAAAGGCCTTTGCTCCTTCTTCGGAAGAAGAAAAGGCAAAGTTTTCGGAGTGGGCCGCCGGTATGCAAAACCTCTTTATGATCCACGTCCCCGAAAAAGATAAGGACGGTATGGTCAAAAAATTTGATCAGGGAGTCGCCGGAGTTTTTGAAGGGGTCTCTTTTCTGCGCAATCAGAATAAGGTCGATCAACTTCGAGAAAAAACGGGGAATATCAGCTCCTCTCAATTGATAGGGGAGCTCACCGAATTAAGAAATGAGCTCATGCAGGAGGTGACCGCTGCATTGAAGGAGAGCATTGCAAACGATCCGGGTCTCTTTTTGAATAGGCCTCTTCGAGATCTTACGGCCGATCCGCTATCTTCCGGACGAGAGAGTTCTTTAAGAAGTGCTTTTCTGCAGCGTAATGAGGAAACTTGCGAAGAGAAATTCATGAAATAAGAAGTGCCTCTTCGGAGTATCACGAAGAGCCCCTGTAATATATGATCGGGGGCTTCTCGTGAAATTTATTCTCGAAGATCATTGTAAATCAAAAGACATGGTTTCACGAAAATATAGCCCGAGCCGATCAGTAAAAGAATTCCCGTCCAAAATTCCGAATAGTAGAAGGAATTCATGGTAAAAAGAAGGGCGAATAGGATCATACTGACAAAAATATCGAGTATTTTACCGATCAAAAATTGGCGCAGTGTTATCGATAAAAAACAGGAAGCCATTACCGATGCCCAGATCGGAATTTCTTTAAAAAAGATTAAAATAAAAAGAGTTATAAAAAAAAGAAGGGCAGTTAGCGCATTGACTTTTTTCTGCATGGATTCCGGAATCGGCATGAAAAAACTCCTATCTTGAGCTATTAAGCGGATTGTAGTAGTCTTTCCAATTAAAACAAGTTTTTTAATTGGGGAATCGATTGATTAAGACGAAGATCATCTGTACCATAGGTCCTGCAACAGGTTCCTACGAACAAATCCTTTCCATGATTCGGAACGGTATGAACGTGGCTCGAATCAATTTCAGTCACGGAACACACCGGGAACACGGCGTCGTTATCGAAAATCTGAAAAAAGCGAGAAAGGAATTAGGTAAACCGTTAGCCATCCTACTGGATAATAAGGGACCTGAAGTTAGGGTAGGCGTTATTCCCGAAAAGATATTGCCCGTCCGAAAAGGAGATCGTTTTTTTTTAACGGGTGAGTATCGATCGGAAAAAAGAGCTCTTCCCGTTCACCCCGTTTCCGTTTTAAAAAATTTGAAACCCGACATCCGTATTTTGATCAATGACGGCTATATCGCTTGTCGCGTTACCGAAGTTTTTCCCGACGGAGTATGGATCGAGATGGAAAACTCCGGTGATATTTCCTCTCATAAGGGGATTAACATTCCCGGATTTTCTCTTGATCTTCCTCCTTTAACGAAAGAGGACATGGAAGATATCCGTTTCGGTTGTGAGCAAGGAATTGATATAATAGCCGCTTCTTTTATCCGTTCGGCCGATCATGTACGTGCGATTCGAGAATTTTTAAAACAATGGGGAGCGGAAGATACGCCTCTTATTGCCAAGATTGAAAATTATCAGGGGATCCATCATTTTCAGGAAATCTTGGAGGAGGCCGACGGAATTATGGTCGCACGGGGAGATCTGGGGGTTGAAGTTCCTCTTAGTCGAGTCCCTTGTCTGCAAAAGGAAATGATTCAACAATGTTTTCAGGCCGGAAAACCGGCTATTATTGCGACCCAGATGTTAGAGTCGATGATTCATCATCCGAGGCCGACGAGGGCCGAGGTTTCGGATGTGGCCAATGCCATTTACGATATGGCTTCGGGCGTTATGCTATCAGCCGAAACGGCCGTCGGGGCCTATCCGATCGAGGCCGTAACGATGATGCAACAAGTTCTTTCCGATACCGAGGCCTATTTCGATTATAAGGAAGTTTTTTATAGCCGGATGCAACGTATTATCGGAGATGTGCCTTCCGCGGTTACTTCGGCTACCGTTAATACGGCTTATATTGCCAAGGCAAAAGCCATTTTCGTATACACCTCGGGGGGATATACGGCGAGATTGATTTCTCGTTGGCGTCCGGATATCCCGGTTTTCGTAATGACGACCGATCGGAAAGTCTATCATCGGTTGTCACTACATTGGGGATTGATACCGATTTTTTATGAGGGCTTTTCCAACCTCGACGAGGCTTTTGCCATTACCTGTCGCCATGCCTTGAAAGAAAAGGTTTTGCGGATCGGAGATACCGTCGTGGTAACGGCCGGCTCTCCTTTCGGAATTGCCGGTTCAACAAATATGATGTTAGTCCGAACCGTGACCGATTGATTCATGGACCATTCGATGATAACCGGCTAAAGCCAGAAAGGTGAGAGCGGCCGTTTCGGTACGCAAGGTATGGGGATGGAGCAATACCCCTCGGGCTCCGAGCTCGGTAAGGCGAGAGACCTCTTTGGAAGAAAACCCGGATTCGGGGCCGACGCAAAGGTGCAGGAGCGAATGTCCGACCGTTAGTTCGTGACGAAAAAGGGGAGCCTTTGGATTCGGATCTCCGAAGAAAGCCGGTTCGGTGAACGGCTCCCATTCGGAAACGGAGGATATTTGTCGGATTTCGGGTAGATGAAGGCCGCCCGATTGTTTGAGAGCCGAAATCATTTTCGCTCTTAAACGGGGAATTTTGTTTTCCTTAAAATCGGTTTGCGTTTTTTCGGAAGCGAAGAGTCGTATTTCAGACATCCCCAGTTCCGTTCCTTTTTCTGCAATCCATTCCAAACGGTGTAATTTCGGCAGTGCCTGCCATAAGATCGTCCGGTAGGTCCGTTCGAAAAAATCTACTTTTGTAAGATGCAAAACGGCGGAATCCTTTTGAAAAGCATCTATCGTGGCCGTAGCTAAAAAACCTCTCCCGTTTAGGAGTTCGATTTCATCCCCGGGGTTTTTACGCATGACTTTGAGGTGGCGGAATTCTTCTCCGGAAAGAGAAGAATATTTATTTTCCGATAGGGAATCTTCCGTAAAATAGCGATCTTTCGGCATTTAATGCTCCTGAAACAAAAAAGAAGATAGCATTTTTTTTCATTTAAAAGAAAAAAAGATATATGATTCGATCCCAAAAAGAGGCATCATGAAACGTTTTACGGCCTTTATTTGGGGGATATTTATCGGGATTATTCTATCCGTTGTCTGGTGTTATCGAGGAGCCATAGTTCCGAAAATAAAAAAGGCAATCTATCCGGAAAAACAGATGGAAGCGGCTAAAACGACCTATCGAGATATGAAAAAAAGATTTTAAAGATGAAGGTCGTCTCCTTTATTTTTTACTGAATCTAAAGGCCAAGCCGGCGGCTTACTTGTCCGCGGAGTTATAAAAACAATTAAAACGTTCGGACGGACCTGATAGGGACGGTTGAAATATTGTATGATCCTTGGTCTTCTGAGCGAGTATTATTTGACGATTCGTCTTCTATCGGCTCGATGGCATATGTTAGCGTGTCACCCTCTATAGTTATATTTATTTCGACTCCTTGAAATCTGCGCGGGATATCGCTTAGACGGGCCCCCTTATTCAAAAGTTCCATAATTAATTCCTTATTTTTCCGGATCATGGCCCACAAAAGGGGTGTTGCGCCTTTATTTGGACCCGCATGCAAACCTATATGTACGTCCGCTTGTTTATCCAAAAGTAACCGAACGACCTTATCTTGTTTACTGCTGATAGCATGCATAAGGGGGGTTGCACCCAAATGATCTCGGGCATTTATATTTGCTCCGTTATTCAAAAGGAATCGAATCATATTCTTTTCTCCGATATTGGCCGCAATGATAAGGGGAGTCCGGTTTTTATTATCGCATGCTTCTATACGCGCCCCTCTGTTCAAAAGCAATTGAGCCGTTTCTTTTCTTCCGTTACTTACTGCGTGTATAAGGGGAGTTGCTCCGTAATCATCACGTGCTTCCATATTCGCTCCGTTATCCAGAAACAATCGAGTCATTTCCACAAGTCCTATTGCGGATACATGCATCAAAGAAGTAGCACCGTACGTTTCTCGAGCTTCTATGTCCGCTCCGTTATCGAGAAGGAGTTGGGCAATCATCGTATTGCCGTGAGCGGCTGCATGAGTTATAAAATAGGAACTGCCGGAATCGGCGGCATTGATATTTACGCCTCTCTCTAAAAGCAGTTGAATGATTTCCGGTCTATCATAGAGAATCGCTTCCGAAAAGGGGGTCCTCCGAACGGAGTTTACGGCGTACATATCTGCTCCGTTGTCGAGAAGGAGTTGAACGGATTCCTTATTGCCATTACGAACGGCATGGAAAAGAAGGGGGTTGCCTTGATCGTCAACGGTCTTCGGATTGGCTCCTTGGTCAAGGAAAAAACGGAGCATATTCGTATCGAATAATTTTAGGGCACATACCGGAGGGGTCACTTTTTCACAAAAATTGTCTTTTAAACCCAATATTTTGAAATCTAAGGGATTCGATTGAATGGACTGCCATATATTCGTAGAAGAGCTTAGGGAACAAACTTCTCGAAGCTTATCGAATAGGGGAAGAGAGAAAGTCATGGAGCAGATCTCTTGGAGTCGATCAAAAAAAGAGGGGAAAGAGATTTCGAATTCCGGATTTATTTCCGGGCAATCAAGATAAGCCGAATTTGCAGAGAGAGAATGAAAAATATTCATAAAAAAACTTCCTTTTTAATTATATCTTATTTCTTTGTAATTAGATTAATAATTTCCTGTTTCTGAGAACTATATGCATAGTCGATAGGAGTTTTTCCGTTCTTATCTTTAGTTTCGATATTTGCTCCTTTCTCCAAAAGAAATTCAATCATATCCGTATTTTTCAAGAGAACTGCGTAAAAAAGGGGAGTTTTTCCGTCCTTATCTTTAGCTTCGATATTTGCTTCTTGCTCCAAAAGGAGTTTAACCATGTCTTTATTTCCGGAGCTAACTGCCTTAAAAAGGGGAGTATTTCCGTCCTTATTTTTAGCTTCGATATTTGCTCCTTTCTCCAAAAGGAGTTTAATCATGTCCGTATTTTTCAAGAAAATTGCGTAAAAAAGGAGAGTG
>CAYGJM010000034.1:0-209 GCA_964350295.1 uncultured bacterium
CATCGGATAGTCATCGAAAAATAAATCGATAAGAGGTGCCTGGAGACCTTTATCCGAAACACATCCCAATAAGTCCATGGAACAGGTATTTTCCGGAACTCTTTCTTGGATTCTCTCCCGGCGAATCTCTTCCATATCCTCATAATGAGGTTGACGCGACAAAGAGGGAAGAGCAATGCCGTCCCCTATAAAAAAGCAAGGATCTCGAA
>CAYGJM010000034.1:219-6727 GCA_964350295.1 uncultured bacterium
CGTTCTCGGATCATAGGCGTGTAAGGAATAGCTCTCCACTCCATAGGTATGTAAAAACGGGGAGAGAGTCCGAAGTATGTCTCGATTTTCCTTTAACAAAAATCCTTTCGTAACCGGAAGAAAATCGGTGGAATGGGAGCCGGGATTTTCTACCCTCTCCTCGGAAGTAACCCAACGATAAAGCCGTAGGAAACGATTGAGTTCCAAAAGGTTCATTTTATATTCCGATAAGAGGCTCCGACCGATCGAATAATCGCTCGTTCTCCTATTCCTAAAAAAGGAGCGGGATTTGAGAATAATGTTTTTCTCCAAGGCTCGAATCAGAGACCGTTCTTCCTTCCACTCCGGGAAAAACGGGGAAAGTCGAGCCTCAAAAAACTCATCGGGATTGACCTTTCTTGCCGCAATGAGAAGAACGGTATCGGCATAATCTTTCGGATGACGACTTCCCTCTTCCAAAAAATCGGAATAATACTTTCGGAATTCATCGACGGAGATCTCGGGAGAAGTTAAAACAAAAAAAATATTCATTTTCCGAAAAAAGCTCGGCCGTTTTTCTTCTTCGAAAAAAAAGGAGAGGAGTGACTTCTTTATTTCCGGTTTTTTTAAACTCTCGGTAAGATGTTGGAGGTAGAGATTGAGGTCCGCATCCTTACCGACATTTTGATCGGCAGAAAAATAACGCAGCATGCGGAGAAAAGCCTCCAGCTGCATATTCGGAAAAAGGACTTGATAGGAGGCTTTTCGTAAGAGGGCTTCCTCTCGAGCAATCCGTGTTTTAACTTCGGAATCTCCTTGATAAAAAAGTCGGAGAAAAAATCCGAATAGATCGGGATTTGATTTTATTTGATCCATCGAAAGTTTTTGAATTTCTTTTTCGGGAAGGTCCGTTAAAAAATCATTGACCCCGCGATACAAATCGAAAAAGGCTTCTTTCTCTTCTTCTTTAACATTTTCGGCAAACGTTCGAAAATGTTCTCTTACTTTTACGACCGTTTCCCGAAGGGCTTCATTCCCGTGCGAAGAGCCTTCCTTCAAATAATCTATTTCCCTTCGGGCAAATTCCGAAATCTTCGGATTGCGGAATTTATCATTCCATAGATCCAAGTCCTTTTCCATTTTACGGACATAAAAAGATATCTTCGACAAAATAAATCTCTCAAAAAAATTACGGAGAAATTTTCCACCTTTCTCGGGAAGCATATCCGGAGGGAAGGAAATAGAGAACTTTTATCCGATGATCAAAAAAAAAATTCCCGACTCCCCTCTCTTCGTCTTTTTGACCCGCTCTTTCCCACTCCCAATAATAAGAGGCCTTTTCCGAATGAAAAGGATCTTCTTCGATCCATAGCTTCCCGTTCGTTCCGTCCTTCGTTTTCGTACAAAAAAGGACCCGTATGTACGGCTTTTGAACGACCTCTTGAAGGAGATACTCCTCCGGTTTACCGAAATATCCGGTTCGTGAAATGGAGCGTGCCTCCAACAACCGATTTCCAATCAACGCCTTCATAGGAAAAGCTCCGATCCGGCTTCCTCTAATTGCGTGATACAACGTATCCCTCCGCTTTGGTCTAATAACCATCGGGTTAGCTTCTCACTCAAAAAATGAATCTCTTCGGTCTTTTCTTCGGAATATTTCGCTACTATTTCTTTAAACTCTTGATTATAAGTTTTATTCTCATCTCCTAAGGCTATCATAATATTTTTCCCGTCAGGAGCCTGCAGGGACACGAAATTGAAAAAATTCATAACGCACGGCCAGTCGGAAGATTGATAATTATAGAAAACTCCGGGAGTTTCGATGACTTCAAATCCTTGATCCCTGAGCTGCTCGCAGGCTACTCTTTCGATCAGATCTTCCATAAAAATTCTTTTTCGCAAAGCATTTCCCATAAGAAAACCTCGTTGAACGGTATCCCGTTCAAAGGCTTTCCGGGCATCGTTGAAGAGAATCCGCTTATTTCCCAAAAAATTCATTTTCATATCCAAATGGAAGGCTCCCGGTTGAAAAATAAAATAAACATGATCGGGAGAAACCCCGTAATCATCGGCATAGAGTATTTTTAATTCTTCTTCCGAAAGGTTCGCTTGATTCTTGATTCCCATCTTTTCCAAAGAACTTCTGACGGTCTTTTTCGTTAGCTTCACTCCTTCCTCCCCGACGATCAGAAAGGATCCTCGATCGTCTTTGCCTCTGAAAATATTTCCCCCTTCATCGTAAGAAACATTCAAACGTAAGGGCATTTCGGGGAAAAATCGAATGAAGGCCAGTTGTCCGGCCGATTGAGCCGTGGCACCCTGACAGAGTCGAAAATAAGGGTTCTTATCGATTATTTTTAATAATTCGGCCCGATAATTCTCACGACTCGGAGTCATCCTTTCCTTGAATCCGGGAGAATAAGCCGATACCCATTCTTCCAATCGTTCTTCGGAAAAGCGATCCAAATAGTTCTTCTCTTCCAGAAGTTTTTTGAATTTTGTCGTATCGTGTTGCAATTCGAAGGACTCATGATATACAAAGTCTTCGATATTGGGTAAACGGATCTCCGAACCGATAACGGTACATCTGTCCCGAATCCAGGCACCGAAAAGATTTTCTTCTTCGGAACCCAAAGTCTTGAGTTTCGTTTCGTGTTTTCGTAAAAAGGGGGCTATTTCTTCCACGAAATCTTTATCGTCCTCGATGATTAGGGCTTTCGTCGGCGAGAAAAAAGAAGAATGCCCCTTAATTTCTTTTCTTTCGGGCTCCTTTCGTAATACAAGCAAATCATAAAGCCTTCTCGTGCGCTCGATTTCCAAAGAAAGCAGTCGATAGCGGGAGATCCCCGTCAGTCGACCTTGATAACGTTTTTCGGCTCGATGACATTTTTCGGAAATGCCCTTCATAATATCCTGATAATCGGGAAGGAGTTCTTGAAGAGAGGAATGAAAAAAACGGTCCATTCTTTCGGAACGATTCCTTGCGATCAGCAAAGCCAAACTCGCACATCCGGTTTGGCTTTGCTTAGCTTTTTCCAATACGCTCGAATAATAATGTTGAAAAGTATCCAAAGGGAGTTTTTCCGATGATAACAAGGTATAAATCGACGCCTGTTGCAGAACCGGTCTTTCCGCTTTTTCATTACAAAATAGGGAACAGGCCTGCTCAACATACTCATCCTCAACATGCCTCTTGATAAAAGTATCCAAGTGCCTTTCATAAAGAGCGATATCATCCGGATCGTTTTTGACGTTCAAATCGCTGCCCATAAAAAAACGAAAGACTTGCAAAAATTCCGAACCGTCGGCCGGCTCCCGAAATAAAAGTCGATAAGGAGTGATTCGCTGCTGTTTACAAACCTCGATAACGGGTTCCGTAAAGGAACCTTTTTCCAAAAATTCATCGATAAAAAAACGATAAACTTCCGGGTCTCTGCGCAAAAAAGTTACGGGATCGGCCCGATTCGTTTTAACCCGATCCGAGGCCTTGAAAAAAGAGACGATATGTTTTTCCAAAAGGGGAAAGTCGGTGACCGTTCCCGAAGATATTCGGCAAGTCGCTACATCTTCCCAAATTTTTTTTGTCCATTCACTTACCTTTTCCGAAGTATCCCGGTCGGTAATGAATTTTTGTATATCGCTTTTTAAACGAACGGCATGGGGGGCGGAAGAAAGGCACCGATCGATCTCTCTTTCCAGTTTATTGACATAGACGGATAAAATCGAAAAAGGCATTCTACCCCGTTTTTTTCAAACCTATCGTGTAAGGAAAAATAAAAGATCAAGAAAAAAAATCAAACGGTCAAAGTCTCTTCCTTTCGGTCGGTCCGTTCTTTGCGGAACATCATATCCCACATCATCCGGAATCCGGAACAATCGGCATAGAGCTCATCTTTCGTCCCTTCCGCTATTTTTTCTCCGAATTCGATATAAATGATCTTATCGGCATGCTCGATAGTCGAAAGTCTGTGCGCAATGATAATCTGCGTCATTGATCCTCGAAGCCCTTCAATCGCTTTTTGTATGCGATTTTCACTGACGGAATCCAAAGAAGAGGTTGCTTCGTCCATGATCAATACCGATGCTTTTTTTACGAGAGCACGAGCAATCGCCAATCGCTGCTGCTGACCGCCGGAAAGACTTTTCCCCATCTCGGCCAACATCGTATCATATTTTTGAGGTAATTTTTGGATGAATTCATCGGCATGGGCTCTTTGAGCGGCCAGCAAAATTTCTTCCGGAGAATACTCCCTGCCGTAAGAAATATTATTGGCAACGGTATCCAAAAAAAGAAAGGGTTTTTGCGAAACGAAGGAGATTCCCTCGCGTAAGGTACGCTGGGTATAATCGGTAACCGGAATGCCGTCTACGAGGATTCTTCCCCGATTGACGTCATATAAGCGGGGTAACAATTGAGCGACGGTCGATTTACCCGCACCCGTGGGGCCGACGAGAGCAACGGTCTCTCCCTTTTTCACCTCGAAGCTCAGATTTTTTAAAACCCAGTTTTCCTCATATTTAAACCAAACGTTTTCAAAGGTAATCTTATCTGCAAATTCCCGGAAGGGAACTGCATCCTTTTTGTCTCGAACGTCCGATTGAATGCTCAAAACCTCGAACATCCTTTCGGCCGCGGCTATCCCTTTTTGAATATTGATATTTTCTTCCCCGAATTTTTTAATGGGCTCGTAAAAAAGATGCATGACGCCGACATAAACGATTAAATCGGAAACATTCATTTTAGCGATATAAAGACCGTATACGATAATCAAAGCCAAAAAGAAGGTCCCGATCATATGTAAAATGGGTCGGGCAATATATCCGTACATGGATATGCGCTCTTCGATACGAGAAGAAGAGTTGTTCATCTCCCGGTATTTTTTGGAAGAGAATCTCTCCATGTTGAAAAGTTTGATCGTTTGAATTCCGGCCAGATAGTCGATCAGAATATGGGCAAATTTTTCCCCGTAAATCTGCATTTCCTTTTGGGCCTTGCGAGCTTTTCTTGAAAGAAGATAAATCGGCAATCCCAGGAGGGGAAGGCCTAAAAAAATCAAAAGGGAGAGCTGCAGCGAGAGCTTAAATAAAATATACAGACAACTGATGAAGGTAAAAGGAAGCTGGCAGTAATTGAGAATAAAGGCAATGATCGATCCGGAAACCGCTCCGGCATCACCGGCAACCCGAGCCGAAAGGCTTCCGATGTTATACTTTTGGAAAAAACTCATCGAAAGGGTTTGCAAATGCTCGAAATAATTTTCCCTTAGATCCTTGCTGACCCGAATACCGACAAGCGTCGTCAGATAGCGACTCAGAAAGGCACAGGTTACCTTAAACAGAGCCACTCCGCTCAAAATCATTAATAAAAGGGCTATATTATTCGAGATCTTGAACTTATCCCGGGCATTGACCATAATGCGGGTCAGGACGTTGAAACTTTTGTTCCGATTCATATAATCGGAAGCGTCGGCTTTCGTAATATACCCCTTATGATCCCGATCGATTTCGGGCCATTTCTCTTCGACGTCCCGTAGGGAAACGGCATCATCGTTTTGCGCTTTGTGACGAGAAAAACGTCTGTTTTTCTTTTTCCCTTTTTCGACGGACTGTTCTATTTTTTTCGAAGGCGAAAACAGGGCAAAAACATCGGGACCGTTATTGGTCAAAAGACCCATCGAGAACATCTCCAACTGGGAAGCAACGGTCATTAACAAAGATAAAACAACCGTAAAGAGGAGAAGAATCAGGTGTTTTCTATTACGTAAGGCTAGTTTTAACAGGGGTTTCATGGCCGCATTCCGTTTCGGAAAGTTTTCCGATTTTTCTGAACTTACAATAACGTAAGTCCACCAAGATATCAAACGGAATCGTTTTTAGTCTTTTAATTTCTTCCGAAAGGAAGTTTTCGACGGCTGCATAGACGGCAGCCGGATCATGATGGGCACCCCCCAAGGGCTCCTTAATGATCGTATCGATGATCTGCAGCTCGGACAAGCTTTCGGCATTCAACTTCAAGGCCCCGGCTGCCTCGGCATTCTTTTGGGCTTCCTTCCATAAAATGGAAGCACATCCTTCCGGAGAAATAACGGAATAATAACTGTGTTCCAACATGGCCACGACATCTCCGACGGCCAAGGCCAAGGCTCCTCCGGAGCCCCCTTCGCCGATAACCAATACGACGATCGGCGTTTTTATACGCGACATCTCGTATAAATTTTCGGCAATGACAAGCCCTTGTCCTCTCTCTTCCGCCGAGAGTCCGGGATAAGCTCCGTTCGTATCGACTAAGGAGACGATCGGCAAACGAAATCTTTCGGCCATTCTCATCAATCGACGAGCTTTCCGGAACCCCTCCGGATGAGCCATTCCGAAGTTCCGATACAAACGGCTTTCGGTATCGTTTCCCTTTTCCTGACCGATAATCATGACCTTTTCTCCTCGAATCGTTCCGAGTCCTCCGATCACGGCATGATCGTCCCCGAAAGCCCTATCCCCGAAAAGCTCGACGAAATCGGTGCATAGATTTTTG
>CAYGJM010000034.1:6808-7396 GCA_964350295.1 uncultured bacterium
CGAGCCGAATGTCTGGAAATCGTCACCCTTTCCCAAGGCGTAAGCGAAGAATAAACCTTACTTTTCAAGGCCTCCAACTTTTGTTCCAACTTATGAAGTTCTCCCTCCGTCCAGAAGGGGTCTTTCCCGTGGCTTTGCTTTTTTAGCTGTTCGATCATTTTTTCATAATCTTTGATTTGCCTTTCGTGGGGAAGAATTTCCATAAATGACCTCTTATTCATAATTTTTTTCTTTACCCGGAAGCCGGGCATCATCAAAACGTTTGACCAATTCGACGACGGTCGGCCGAGAGATGATTACGGAGAATAACTCTTCGATATCATCCCGTCGCAGACGAATACAGCCGTCACTGGCATATTTATCCTCGGTAAGCCCGGTTATGTCTTCTTTCCATTTTCCCGATGCATCGGCCACCCAAGGAGCTCCGTGTATACCGAAACCCTTTGCCGGAGCGGTACACCCCTCCATTTCCTTTTCGAAAGGAATCCACCTCGTTCCGAAAACCTTAACCATTTCCGTCGGTTCATTTTGATAAAAACCCATAATACCGGGGCGATATACGGCAATCTTTTCTCCCAAAACGTATTT
>CAYGJM010000034.1:7406-15213 GCA_964350295.1 uncultured bacterium
GCCTTCTTATCATCCGGCCGGCCGAGACCGACGTCATACGTTTTCACCAAAGTTCTCTCATCGGTTTCATTATCGACGAAATAAAACCACAATTTACTGCGACTCAAGTCAATCAAAAGATAAAAATAAAAGTCCTTATCGGGATTCAACACGTTAAAGCGATCGCCGTTTTTTACGTTTTGCGTCAAATAATCGGCTTTGCGATTCAGACTTCTCGAAATAAAATGTTTGGACGTTTTATAGTGAGAGGCATAATCCGAAATCCAGGCAGGTCGACCTTTCAGCCAAGGGACGCGACTCGAATAGGTCACCGTCTCGACGATCGGTAATTTTACCGCGGCAGGATCAAAAAAACTATCTATGTAGTTAGCCATCGGAAGATCTTCATCGGCTATTTCCTTTCCTTTGGAGGAATCCTTTTTCTTTTTGACAGACGATGTTTCTTTAGGGGGCTGGGGGACGAAAGCCGTCGTATTTTGTTCTTTAAATTCCACCTGCTGCACGGCGGAAGCACTTACGATTACCGGGCCCGATTTTTTTGACTTTTTGGCCCATCCCAAAACGGATATAAATAAAAATAAACCGGCCGTAAAGATCAAAAATATTTTTGGAATCGACATGATATTTCCTCAAATTAATGGTAAATTATCCCCTAAAAGCACCTTTCTTTTCAAGGATCGTTTTTTGTCATATATAACTAATAAACAATTATTTAAGTATTTATAAAACTAATTTTCCATTGAAAGGGCACGGCTTTTCGGGTTAAAGGGTAAGCCAACAGAAAATTGGCCCCCCAAAAGCACTCTTTCCCTTCCAAGGGAATAATTTTCATCATCCCCGGAGCATGGACCGGGTCGATAACGAGAGATTCCGTTTCACCCGTCAATGCAACCGGTCGACTCTCCTCCCGATAGGAAAGCAACGATCCTCGTTCGATTTCTTGTTTTCCGTTGACCAAACAACGGGGCGTAAAAACATAAAAGGAAAAATAGGTCTCTTCGGAAAGGGAGAGAGGGGTTACTTCCACGGTAAGTCGTTCTTTCTCGTATTGCATACGAACGTCGAAACGATCTTGCGGATACTGCCAACGCCGGACGACCGAAAAGTCGCCTCGGCTTTCGGGCATGGCAACGCATCCTCGCAAAGAAAACGTGTCCCCGTCTCCGTTGACTTTTATCGACTCAAAGGTATGTTCCTTCAAAATATTTTGTCCCATGCATCCGAATAAAGTCCCCTCTCCGACGGGAGAGAGCTGCAAGCCGAAAGCGATCAACTCATTTTCCCGAGAAGCAAAGCATCCCATTCCCGAATTGCAACCGATCAAACTCGCCAAGACGCTGAAATCTTTTTTCCGTACCGAAGCATAAGCCAACTCCGACCCGATCGAGCTCTCTTCCGAGCGGATTTCTTCCGGCGTTACCTCGCTCGTAAAAAGACGATCGGCCCAACGTATTAATAAAAATCCCTCCGCAGGAAGACCTTTTAAAGAGGTGTCGGGTAAATCCAATAATTCTTTGTACTGCCGTTTGGATAAAAAGGAAAGCTTTGCATCTCCGCAAGCTCGAGAAAGAAAAGAAAAGAAAAGAGACTGACGTAACAGAGTTGACGGATAAGCCCCTTCCCTATCATAACTCCAAGAACCCCGGTAAGGCAGTCCTCGAAAATCCAATACCCCGGTCATCCACTTTCCCAATCGACGTGCCGAAGACAAATAATCGGGATCTCGCAGTAATTTTCCTATAATGACCGCTAAAGTTCCCCATTCGGCCTGCCATTCCAGAAAGGGTGTCTGCATAAAATTCCAATAAGGCCCCCCGTCTGCTGCTACGGTTCCCTCCTTACCCGAAACGATTCGATCGTTTTCGAGGGGAATTTCCAATAAAAGGGCACAAACGAGGGCGTAGGCTTTTTCCAGTGCATGGACTCGAAAATAAGAGGTCGAAGCCAGTCGATACCAAAAATCAACGGCGGGTCCCTCTTTTTCATTTCTCAGGTAATCGAATAGAACCAGACGAAAAAGACGACGCCAGTGATGTATCCTGCGAACGGGATCTTCCTCGCGAACGGGAAATTCCTCGGCATATTTGAAGGGTACCGGGGTGCGACTATCCAAATAATGAATGACGGCCGTCTCAAAAGAAGACAACGAACCGTTTTCCAAAGCCGGTCGACAATATCTTTTTATCAGCTCATGTTGCATGGAAACCATTTACTCTTTTTCGTTTTCTTTGCGAGGCCGTAAAAAAGAATAAAAAAAGGAAAATTTTCGAAAAGCTTTTTCCCTTTGCCGGACGTTTTTACGTCTCGATATCTTTTTTCATTTTCTTGCCCGGCGTAAACTTAACGGCATTCCGGGCAGGTATCACGATAGGTACCGAAGCATTTTTAGGATTTCTGCCGATTTTTTGTTTTCTTTGTACGACTTCAAATACGCCGAAGTCGCGGAATTCCAAACGATCTCCTTCGGAAAGGCAATGGATCATTTTGTCTAAAAAGGCCTGAACCACACTCCGAACGTCATTAGGATGAATCCCTTTTTCCTGAGAAATACTATTGATCAGATTTTTTTTGGTAATTGTTTTCTTGTTACTCTTAGCCATCGTGGTCATCCTCGAGACTCCCTTATAGTTTAATAAAAAATATTTTTCTTCTTCCCGAACAACATGAAAAGCTCATTCTCTTCTCTTTGCTCGTTTTCATTCAAGTAGTTTTTATAAGCGCCTCACTCGAAACCGCTGAAACGGTCATCATAAACAATTTTCGTTTCGATTCAACATTTTTTTTAATCTGCCACGAAAATCACCCATTTTTTTTTCTTTCCGAAAGCCAATAAAAAACAGGTTTCATCTATGAGATCCGTCCTTTCGAGCGACTTATTTTCATCAAGGATCCGCTCGTTATTCAGATAAACACCCCCGCTCCGAATCAAACGCCTTCCCTCTCCTTTCCCGGAAAGAATATGATAATCCGCAAACAGATCAATCAGTTTTTTTCCGATAATCTCTTTTTCGGAAAGAAAAAGATGGGGAATTTCTTCGGAAAGCCTTCTCAAACGATCGACGTTCAATTCGGTTTCACCTCCGGGAGCCATACTCTTCGTTACTTCAACGGCTACTGCCAGCTCTTCTTTACCGTGAACGAGAGCCGTCACTTCTCGAGCCAAAATATGTTGTCCGTAATTCGGCGGAGCGGAGGGATCCTCCGTCTTTTTTTGGATTTCGCGTATCTCCGGCATCGGCAGGAACGTAAGCATGCGCAGTAACTGCATAACCTCCCCGTCGGGAACTCGAATAAGATATTGATAAAAATCATAAACGGAACATTTATCTTTCGATAACCAAACGGCTCCTCCTTCCGATTTTCCGAATTTCGTACCGTCACTCTTCACCAATAAAGAATAGGTCAAACCATAAGCTTCCCGACGGCATTTTTTTCGAATCAATTCGATTCCGCTCGTAATATTCGTCCATTGATCGCTCCCCCCCAACTGCAGAGAGACCCCTTCCTTTTCATGAAGAGTATAAAAATCATAGGCTTGCAGAAGAGGATAACTGAATTCTTTATAACCGATTCCTTCTCCGGAGTCCAATCTCCTTTTCACCGTGTCTCTCGTCAAAAGATTTCCCATTCGAAAATAAGAACCCACTTCTCTTAAAAAATCGAGAAAACCGAGATTCTCATACCAATCGATGTTGTTCAAAATACGAATCGATCCCTTGCCCCGAGAGGCAAATACGGCCTCCAAATCCTTTCGGATTCCTCGAATGTTTTCCGCTACTTGCAGGGCATCCAATGAAGGTCTTTCGGTATTTTTACCCGAAGGGTCACCGATCAAGCCGGTCGCCCCCCCGACCAAGGCAATCGGATCATGCCCGGCTTCCCGAAACCGAGCCAAGGCTACGATGCCGACGAGATGGCCTAAATGCAAACCGTCTGCCGTGGGATCAAAACCGAGATACAACGTAACGGGGCGGGAACAAATCCGATCCAAATCCGAATGCGTCATATTTTCGATAAAACCTCTTTCTTGCAGAAGATCGATCACATTTTCGGACATTTAGAGTTCCTTTTTTATTTTGACCCGTAGCGTAGCTCTTAAGTATTTTTGCGTCAATGTTATAAAATCGAACCACAAGAGGAAAAGAAAAGATTTGTTAAAAAAAACATTTAGATCATTTTCAAAAATAAATGCGTATGCTATACAGACGCGAAAAATAAAAAACGGAGACATTCTTATGGACCCCATTCAACCTTATTCCCCCATACTGCCGATGGTGGAATTTACGCGCAAAAAACAAGAACGTCTGGCAAGTAATCTCTATCCGCCTCCGGATGAAAAAACGCAAAAAATTTTGGAAAAAGTCAAAAACCGCCTCGGCAAAATCGGCGAACAGGTAAACGAAGAACGTCTTCAAGAATGTATGGATAAAATTCGTTGGCGCATTGAAAGACATGCTCCGCAAAGAATCGTCGTCTATAAAAACTTCGATCTCTCTCTTTTTAATGCCAATAAAAATCCGGCCGATATCAGTGATCGAGTAAAAGCCATTCGAGACCAATTGCACAAAGCCTTTTTTGCACCGATGCAGGATTCTCCGAATCTTCGAGGACGAGTCCTGAAACAAGAACCTTAAAAATTTCCGATAAAAAAAAAGCCCCGTCCTAAGACGGGGCTTTTTCGCTTTCCTCGGAAAGACTACCTTCTAGTAGTCCATTCCTCCGGGCATTCCTGCGGGAGCTGCCTCTTTTTCTTGAGGAAGTTCCGCAATAATAGCCTCGGTAGTCAGCAACATACCGGCAACGGATGCGGCATTTTCAAGCGCGCAACGAGCTACTTTCATCGGATCCAAAATTCCGGCTTTCAACATATCGCCGTACTCGCCGATTAAAGCATTATAACCTTCATTTTTAGTAAGGCTTTTTACTTTTTGCAAAACGATGGCGCCTTCTTCTCCGGCATTTTCGGAAATTTGCTTCAACGGATGGGCCAAAGCGTGTGCAATAATCAATGCACCCGTTCTTTGGTCTCCTTCCAGCCCCGAGGCCATTTTCTCGACTTCGGAAATGCAACGAACGTAAGCCGTTCCGCCTCCGGGCAGAATCCCTTCTTCAACGGCAGCAGCCGTGGCATGACGGGCATCTTCCACGCGATCTTTCTTTTCCTTCATCTCAATCTCGGTAGCGGCTCCGACTTGAATAACGGCTACCCCTCCGGATAATTTAGCCAAACGCTCCTGCAATTTTTCCTTATCGTAATCGGAAGTTGCTTCGGCAATCTGTTTGCGAATGAGAGAAACTCGGCCCTGAACGGCTTCCTTATCTCCCGCTCCTTCGATAATCGTCGTTTCTTCTTTTTTAACGATCACCTTTTTTGCCGTTCCCAACATATCCAAAGTCACGCCGTCCAGCTTGATACCAAGATCTTCACTGATGACCTGACCTCCGGTCAATACGGCAATATCTTCCAACATGGCTTTGCGGCGATCCCCGAATCCGGGAGCTTTTACCGCGCAAACTTTCAAGCCGGCTCGAATTCTGTTAACTACCAAAGTAGCCAAGGCCTCTCCTTCCACGTCTTCGGCGATAATGATTAACGGTTTTCCCGTCTCCAAAACCGACTGCAACAAAGGAAGAAACTCTTTCATCACCGAAATTTTTTTCTCGCAAATCAAGATATAGGCATCTTCCAAAACGGCTTCCTGACTTTCCGAATCGGTAACGAAATAAGCAGAAAGAAATCCTCTGTCGAAATTCATCCCTTTTACGACCTTTAACTTCGTTTCGAAACCTTTTGCTTCCTCGATCGTAATCGTGCCGTCTCTTCCGACTTTTTCGATGGCATCGGCAATCATTTGCCCGATTTCCCGGTCGTTATTTGCCGAAATGGTCGCTACTTGCGCGATCTCTTTTTGATCTTTTACCGGAGAACAAATTTTCTTGAGTTCTTCCACCGTAGCGGCTACGGCACGGTCGATTCCCCGCTTTAGATCCATGGGATTGGCACCGGCGGCAATATTTCTCAAGCCTTCGGCATAAATGGCTTCCGCCAAAACGGTTGCCGTCGTCGTTCCGTCTCCGGCTTTATCGGCCGTCTTACTGGCGACTTCCTTCACCATTTGGGCACCCATGTTCTCGTGCTTATCTTCCAATTCGATCTCTTTGGCCACGGTCACGCCGTCTTTCGTTACCTGAGGGGCGCCGAACGATCTGTCAATCACGACGTTTCGCCCTTTCGGCCCCAAAGTGACCTTAACGGCAGCGGCCAGCGTCTTTACGCCTTCCAGAATTTTCTGTCTGGCAGCTTCTCTGTACTTAATATCTTTTGCAGCCATAACTTGACTATCTCCTTAACTTAAAAAATTAAAATGTTCGGACTACTCGACGACGGCAATAATGTCATCCATTTTGACGATATGATATTCTTCACCGTCAAACTCCAGTTCCTGACCCGAATATTTGTCCATTAACACGCGATCTCCTGCCTTGACGGACATCGGAATCATTTTTCCTTCTTTGTCCTTACTGCCGGGGCCTACCGCAATGACCTCGGCTACCTCTTGTTTTTTCTTTGCGGAATCGGGAAGGATGATCCCTCCTTTAAGAGTGCTTTCCGCCTCGAGTCTTTTTACGAGTACGCGATTGGCCAACGGTTTTATTTTTACTTTTTCTGCTTGTAGAGTCATTTGATCTCCTTGGTATTTTCTACAAAAAATTAAGATCTCATCTCACGGTTCTCTTTCTAACGAAAGGTTCCCCTATTATCTTTGCCTATAAATTCGGCTTCATTATAGACTGCCAATCAATTTTTTGCAAATGCAATAATAGCAATCTTTACTCATAACTGCTAAATAAGGATTTTTTTATGTATTCCCTCCGAAAAAGAGAGGAGATCCCTCTCGAGGATCGTTGGAATCTGACGGCCCTTTACCCCTCCCGCGAAGCGGCTGAAGAGGATTATTTATCCCTTTCCCGGCAAAAACCGGAGGAGCGGACAAAAGAGCTCTCTTCTCTTAGGGGACACCTAAAAAAGAGCCCGGAAAATATCAAAAAAATTTTGGATCTCGTTTATCAAACGGAGCGAAAATTATCCAAATTGCATACCTACGCTTCTTTAGAGAGAGACGTTAATCTAAATGACGAAAAAAACTCCCTTTTTTATCAAAAAATTCATTTCCTATGCCGAGAATTTCATCAAAATACCGCCTGGATCGAACCGGAGCTTCTTTCCTTACGAGAAAACGATCTCAAGGAGTACGCTTCCTCGGAGCTTCTGAAAGACTATCATTTTTATATTCTCTCCCTGCTGCATAAAAAAGCCCATGTTCTTTCGGCGGAAATGGAAGAGGCTTCCGCATTGGCCTCTTCGGCTTTTTCCGCTCCTCGCAAGACCTTTCAATTGTTCAACAACGTAGACCTGACCTTTCCGAAAATTACGAATTCCCAGGGGGAGTCTTTTCTCCTAACCCACGGATCCTACCCCTTATTTTTAAAAGATAAAGATCGAATCTTACGTAAAAATGCCTTTCTTACCCTCCATTCTCGCTTCAAGGAATTTGAAAATACCTGCTGCGAACTATTGGTCGGATATGCGCAACCACACATTTTTAATGCCAAAATTCGCCGCTATACAAGTTCTTTAGCCTCCTCGCTCGATCCGAAAAATATTCCCGAAGAAATTTATCATTCCCTCATTCGCACCGCAAAACGGGATATTTCCTGCCTCCACGATTATGTATCGGTTAAAAAAAAGCTCCTCGGGTCGGATGAAATCCATCTCTACGACATACAGGCTTTCCCCGAAGAGGAA
>CAYGJM010000035.1:0-1561 GCA_964350295.1 uncultured bacterium
AATGTGGCTTCCGTATCTTGAAAAGGCTTGATCAGATTGAGGGAAGAAGAAGACATAAGACAAATCCTGATAGTTATTTTGAAACTGCCTAATAAAGATACCGCACGTGCGGAAAAAAAATCTAACTTATTCGTTCCCTTCCGTTTTTTGCGCTCCGAGTATTTCCCGATAGGTAACGAAATGTTTCTTGCAAAGGGTGTCCAAAATATCCGTTCCCAGCGTTTGGATGATTTTCAGACAGGCTTTTTTCGTCAGTTCGGAAGCTCCTTTCGGGAGGGGGAGACCGATTTTTTCTTCGAGGGCTTTTAGAGATCTGAGAAATCGGGCTCTGGCCAAAACAGCCGCCGCGGCAACGACGGGATCTTCTTCGGCTCGGTGTCTTAAAGTTAAAATCGGATCGGTTACCTTCCTTCTGACCGCATTTTCAATGAGCTTTTCGGAAGCAAATTGGTCGATCAGAATGCGGCGGCATCCGGTTTTTTCCGTTAAGGGGGCTATGGCCGAGGCGTGGCCCCAGGCCAAAAGCGTATTTAAATTTCCGAATCCGGGATAGAGTTCATTATATTTAAGGGGGGATATCAGAACGACGTGATGCGCAAAATCTCGCTCGATCGTTTTGGCCAGTTCGAGACATTTTTTATCGCTTAGCTTTTTCGAGTCCTTGATTCCCATTTTCAAAAGTTGCAGAATTCGTTCTTCGTCGGCATAAACGGCGGCTATGCAAAGAGGTCCGAAAAAATCCCCCTTTCCCGTTTCGTCCGAACCGATATGGGGGGTTTTGTCCGTATATTCCTCCGGATGGCTGTAGGAAAAGTTTTTCAGGATTTCCGGTTCCAAATAAAATTCGATAAATTCCCGGGATTCTTTTCCTTGAACGGTTAACTTTCCCGACTGATAGAGAGAGATGCTTATGCCCTTTTTTTTTGCGGAAAAAAAGGTATGGGGAGGACAAGCCATTTCATAGCCGAATCGAATGAGGTCCTCTCGTAATTTTTTTTCCAAAGAGAGGTCTATCGATGCAACGAAACAGGAGGGGATGTCTTTCTTGGCCATGGTTCCGGAAAAATCATTTCAAAATAAAGAGAAGATAGTAGCATAAAATGATAAATAGTGCACAATTTAAAATGTTAGGATTTTTTTAGAGGTTATATGCAGGAAGCATTAAAAAAAGTCGGGGAAATGTTCCGGGAAAGACGGGGAGAAAGGAGTCTTTCTCTGAAAGAGATCGAAACGGCCACTTCGATTCGCTCCAATTATTTAAAGGCCATAGAAGAGGGAGAGTTATTTAATTTAATATCTCCCGTATATGCGCAGGGGTTTATGAAGCAATATGCTCAATTTTTGGGACTGGACGGAAATCGTATTTTGAAAGAGTACTTACCCAATTGGAAGGCAACGACGAAAAAACAGGAATTTGCCTACGGCTTGGGGACTTTGGAAATTCGACCGACTTCCGGAGGGGGGATGAAATGGCTTCCGAATCTTCTTTGGATAGCGTTGGCTTTCCTGGTGATCGTCGGTGCTTGGTTTTTTGCTAAATCTTTGGGGATTTTAAATTGAG
>CAYGJM010000035.1:1571-15173 GCA_964350295.1 uncultured bacterium
CTTTCAAGCAGTGGTTTCTGTTTTCCTGCAAGGGAATGATGATGGGCGTAGCCGATCTGATTCCCGGGGTTTCCGGCGGAACGATAGCCTTTATTACGGGGATTCATCGCCGGTTATTGGAAAGTTTGGCAACCTTGCATTGGCGGAATATACGACACCCGAAAAATATCGATTGGTTTTTTCTCACGGCCGTGGTCGGGGGAATCCTGTTCAGTTTGGCCATGGGTTCTCGGTTTATCTATTCCTGTTTAAGGCATCCTCTTGCGCAGGGGCCTCTTCGGGGGCTGTTTTTCGGGTTTATTTTGGGATCTTTATTTTTTTGTTTTAAAAGTATTGAACGAAAGGGAAGAAAAACGATTTTCTTTTCTTTTTCGGGAATTCTTTTGGCCCTTGGAGTTTCTTGTATCGGATTTCTGCCCGGAGAAAGATTATACGATCTTCCTCTTTCCATCGAAAAAGGGGAAGAATTAATCAATTATGACCCGGATACGCAAAGGATTTTACGTTTGAAAGAATCGGAAGTCCGTTTCCTTTTGGCCAAAGGAGTAATCGATTCGGAAACCCTTCTCTATAGTCACCGAGACGACAAGGAAGCTCTTTCCTCCTTCTTTTTTCCCTCCCCTCGACATTCTTTTGTTTCGCCCAAACTCATCCTTTGCGGTACCCTTTCCATCTGTGCCATGCTCCTTCCCGGCATTTCCGGAAGCTATGTCATGCAATTATTCAACAGCTATGAGCTCATTATCGGTTCCATTGCCCGATGGACTTCCGGAATCCATAGGGGAGACATTTTTAACGACTCCTTTTGGGTCCTTTTCAATGTGGGCCTCGGAATCCTGATAGGCATCTTCTTTTTCGTCCGGTTCCTGCTCTACGCTTATCGCAAATACGCACCGGAGACGACGGCTTTAATGATCGGTTTTATGTCGGGGACCCTCCATTACGTATGGCCTTTTTGGCAAATTGCCTATAAACTGAACCCGATAAAGCCTTTTGAAGAGATCCTCCTCGAAAGAATACGTCCGGTTCTTCCGAACCTTCATTCCTTACATGCCTTTTGGGTTCTCGGGATGATCGTGCTCGGCTTTTTTGCCGTCGTTCTTCCCGAAAGAATAGCCTCTCGCTTAAAAGAAAAATCTGCCCCACTATAACCTATTGACTATAAATAGTTTAAAGAAACTCTTTCTCTCGAGTCAATTTTTATCTTGACGAATTTATCTCCTTGTATTAAGATATCATTAAGGAATGATGCAAAAAGGGGTTAATTCGATGACTTATCTATCCATGAATTTTCAGTCTCTTCAGGAAATGGAGCGAAGGGATGAAGAATTACGAGCAAAGATAACTAAAGAGCAAGCACGACATGGGAATATGGTGTCTTGTTTTAAGATGATCGGAAATCAAGTAAAAAATATATCTCAAATTGCTTCGAATGACGGGGAAACGGCAAAATTTAAGGAAGACCTTCCTTTATTACCTAATTTGCCCAATGGTTTTTTTGGTTTGGGGAGCCGTCGGGAAGAACTGAAAGACACGGTTGCCTTCCTGGCCAATTATGTCCAAACAATGTCTCCCTTTTCTTCCGTACCGGTAGAAAAGGCAGAAGGATCGGTAGAGGATTTTCAGGGTCGCATTGCGAAAGTCCTGTCGGAATCTCTCGGGAATATGGAAAAGATTACGATACGGTCCTTTAACGAGGCCATAAACGCAATGAATACCGATGTCGCCCATGGCTTGAATGCCGCCAAAAAACTAACGGAAGAATTACTGCCGTTGGGAGAGGCTACCGCACTTTTGCAAAGATGTCTCTCTTACATTAAGGGGGGTTTTCAAGAATATAAAAATGATGCGGATAAGAATAGTCCGAACCCCAAAACGCATTTGAAGTGGATTGTGGACAGTTTAAAAAAGAGCCCGGAAAGTATTGAGAGCTATTTAGGTTTTCTTTTGAATCAATCCCTGCGAGGAAATAAGTTAGAAAATTACATCCTTCATTTGCTGGATGTCGCGGCACTCTGCAAATCGGATGCAAACTTGAATCAAAACGGAGGAGCTTCCGATCTTTTAGTGAAAAAAGATGACGGGAATAAGGTGGAGTTATCGTCCGTGCAGGAGCATTACGAGCGGGCTCGATCCGTTCTGCTCGGAGAGCAACATATAGCCGTTTTAACGAATCATCTGCATATCTTCGAAAGCATTCTTGCAAGTAAGAATGAAAAGCTTCTTTTGCTCGTGATGGCCATTTACGCAAAAACGGGGAGTCAAGAAAAACTGGAAGAGGCACTTACTAATCTGCAAAACATATCCGGTAATTTGGTGAATGCCTTGGGAGACGCTTTGCTTCTCTCCGAAAATGCGAGCATCCTCATGGAGCTGATTATTGCAAAGGCATCAAGTTCTTTGGAACAATTGGATGAAAAAGCCTTTAAAAGACAGGGTTTGTATCTCTTCTTATTGAGTGAATCTATGGATCAATCGAACTCTCCTTTAATGCAAAGAATAGGGGAAAAAGACAAGCAATTAGCCGCTCTTTTTTCGATGGGCGGTAAAACTTTGCCGAGTCCCGTCGAGTCTGCTAAGGGGGATGAGAGCTCTTCGTTTGAAGATCTTCCTTCTCCTCCCCCGGAATTTTTGAATTCTGAAGAAAGGGCGGAAAGTTTTTCTCCTCCTCTTTTCGATGGCTCGCTATCGAGTTCTTCAAGAAAAAATAGTATTTCTTCTTTCCGAGAAGAGACCGCGGATGTTCAAGAAGGCTCCGTTCTCTCAATACCTTCTTCCTCTTTAAGAGTGGATGTGCAGGAATTCAGAGAAAACCTGTTTGCGGCGATTAGAGAAGAAGGATTGAATGTTCCCAAATTACTTCTGAGTGATGATTCATCATCCGATGAAAGTTGGGGGGAATCCGACACCGAAGATATTTAGGAATAAATAAGAAGACCAAGGTTAGAGTTCATTTTTAAATAATAACGACGGTATTACAATGAAAACAATAACAAAAACAAATCGCTTTACGAAATGGGTTACCTTAGGATGGTGGACTTCTTTTGCTTTGCTGGGTGCTCAGGCTATTCTGGTCGATCTCTTTGCTCTTTCGTTTGCCCTTTTTCCCGGACCCTTGTTTTTTGGGCTTTTCGTTCTTTTAAGTCTTTTAAAATCTTATCAAAAAGATTACCGATTCTCTCCCTATCGCGGCTTTAAGGAATTATTAAAGTCTCGTTAAAAGGGCGCGTTTCTTCGGGGAAAAAAAATAGGAAATCGCAAAGAACATTCCGGATCCGATCATCCGGAGGAAGGCAGTAGGCTTGGTGGAAGGTTCTTTGTACGGAGGCTTGTATTTGGAGCATTCCTAAAATAGGAAGAAGGGGAGCAAGGGGGTAGGCTTTTGCTCCTCGATAAGGGTCCGCTAGCGTAGAAATTCCCGTAAGATAAGATGCCAATCCGACGGCATAACTCATTTCGGTAAATCTCTTATCGGAAGTGGGTGTTATATAAGAGAGATAAAGAGCCTGAATCGGAAGAGCTACGGCGGCAAGCAGGAAAGGTCTTGCGGCTTCTTGCATGGCTTGTATTTCCGGACGAGATGTTGAAAAGCTCGAATCCACTAACATTTTTTCTCTCTTTTTTCATAAAAAACGGATATTCTAATAGAGAAGATTTCTTTTTTTCAAGTAATATGCTCTCACATTATGACGGACTTTAGTTTTATACGAGAAATTCTTCCGCAAGATCGAGATGAACGGTTCATGTTGGAAGCCCTGAAGGAGGCCGTAAAGGCCTATCGAGAAAAAGAGGTTCCCGTCGGCTCCGTTTTGGTGCGGGACGATCGGGTTGTGGCTCGGGGGCATAATCAGGTCGAGTTGCTTCGCGATGCAACGGCTCATGCCGAAATGCTTTGCATAACGGCCGGGTCGGCTTCGGAAGAAAATTGGCGTTTGACGGGAATGACTCTTTACTCGACGTTGGAGCCTTGCTGTATGTGCGCGGGAGCCATGTTTCTCTCGCGAATCGACCGTTTGGCGTATGGAACAAGAGATTTTCGTCACGGGGCCTGTGGAAGTTTCGTGAACCTCTTCGAAAAAAAACACCCGACCCATTCTCTTGAAGTGTCCGGGGGGATTCTATCCGATGCGTGCGCCCTTCTTTTAAAGCGTTTTTTCGAGGAAAGAAGAGAGTCATGCAAAAGAAAATTTCCGACTTGTTGCAGGAAATCGAAAGAGTGCAATACGAAAAACTCTACAAGATGGGACAGGAGTACGTTCCGAACTTAACGGAGGAAGATCTCTTGCAGCCGAATGATTATCCCGATTTGGAGTATAATCCTTACTTTCGTTATGAAGAGGGGATTTTGGAGGGGATTCGTTCCGTTCAAACGGCCGTGCGTCTTTTTCTTAAAGAGGCGGAAAGTTAGTCTTATTTTTTTTTCGAAAGAGCTTTAAAAGAATTTTTTCAAAAAAGGAAAGCTTTTGTCCGTTTCGGATTTTATCAAAAATTCTTTTTACGGATGTCATGCGGCTTTCTTTTTCAAGAAGAGGAATGATTTTTGCATTCAATGCTCCTTTCCGGATAAACAGTCGATCGAAACGATGAGTAAAGGAAAAGGGGCTTTCCATTTTATAGGCAAAAATCATGTAAAAGTAAGTCAGGGAAAAGAGAAGCAAGTGAGAGATTAAGGCCGCGGGATTCAAGTCGGAGAGATCTTGCAGCAGATAGAGAAGGATGAGTCCGATGCCGAGCCACTTGATGCGAAGAGGTTGAGCGGGAAGAAAGTCCATTGAAGCATAAGGATCTGCAAAACAAAAGGCAACGACCAAGGGAATCATCACGTGCGAGTTTCCCTGCAGGAAAATTCCGGGGCGTATTCTCTCGGCAATAAAGAGGGCGGTGATACCGGAGAGGGCCGGAAAAATAAAAAAAAGTTTTAATAAGGTTCCTCGCCCCAAAAGGCGGTAGACGCGGCAGGCCAGTAGCCAAAAAAGGTAAATGTCGAAGCTGAGGGTAAATAGGAAATAAAAGCTCAAGGGGCCTTCGACTTGAGGCAGAAAAAGAAAGGTAAGGGGTTGCCAGAAACGACCGGAGCAAAAGGAGGAAAATGAAAAGGCAAACAGAGAGCGAAAGGGGAGGAATAAAAAACCCTCTTTGACGGAGTGGAAAAAAGCGCTTGCCACTCCCGTGAGAAGCGAGAGCACGGAAAGGACCTTAATAAGTCTCGGAGTGCTGAACGAAATTTGTCTTCGATAATCCATAACTGACGGGTCATTTTAAATCGCACTCATTTTTTTCGCCATGATAAAAAAAAATTGACGAGCCTAAAAAAGAAATCCCTGGTGGGAATTCATTTTTTAGGCTAAACTTCACCGGTCGAATATTTATTGGAGTTTTTTATGAAAAAAGAAGGGCATCCTCTCTACCGGGAAATTTTAGTTATCGATTCCTCCACGGGAGCAAAATTCTTGTGCAAGTCTACTTTGGAGACGAGCGAAACGGAACATTATCAGGGAAAGGACTACCCCGTTTTAAGAGTTTCCGTTTCATCGGATTCTCATCCTTTCTATACCGGAAGTTCCCAGCTGGTGGATACCGAAGGTCGCGTGGATAAATTCCGTAAACGGTACGTAAAAAAGTAATCCCCCTCGTTCTTCCATGGAAGATAAAATAAAGAAGCTTTTGGCAAAAATTCCGGAGTTGGAACTTCGTCTCGGCGATCCGGAGGTGATCGCCGACAGGAAGGAGTTTTGCAAACTTTCTCGCGAGCATGCCTATTTGTCCGAATTGAATGACCTTTGGGAAAAGCTTTTAAAGCGAAAGAAGGAGCTTCAGGAGAACCGAAAGCTTCTTCGTGCCGAGGAAGAAGAAGAATTGCGAGCCCTGATCGAAGAAGAAATACTTCGAAATGAGAAGCAAATTCCCGAATTGGAAGAAAAGATCGAGCGCTTGCTGATACCGCCTGATCCTCGGGATGATTTGAATATTATCGTTGAACTTCGAGCCGGAACCGGAGGAGAAGAGGCTGCTTTATTCGTCGCGGATTGCGTGAGAATGTACAACCTGTTTGCCGATCGAATGGGCTGGAAGTGCGAGCAGCTCTCGCGGTCTGATTCGGGGCAAGGGGGATTTAAAGAGTATATCATGGTGATGACCGGAAAAAACGTTCATCGCTACATGCAATATGAGGGGGGGACTCACCGGGTTCAGAGAGTTCCGGATACCGAGTCTCAAGGAAGGGTTCATACGTCGGCCATTACCGTGGCGATCCTTCCGGAACCGGAAGATACCGATATTCGCCTTGAAGAGAAAGATCTTCGTATCGATACCTACCGGGCCTCCGGAGCAGGAGGACAGCATGTCAATACGACCGATTCGGCCGTGCGGATTACGCATGTCCCCTCCGGCGTCGTTGCTTATTGTTCGGAAGAGAGAAGTCAGCATAAGAACAAAGATAAGGCCATGCGCCTTTTGAAAGCCAAAATTTCCGATTACGAAACGCAAAAAAAGAATGAGGAAAGATCTTCCTTGCGGGGGAAACAGGTCGGTTCCGGGGATCGATCGGAACGGATCCGAACATACAATTTCCCCCAAAATCGGCTGACCGATCATAGAATTCATTTAACCGTGTACTCTTTGGATCGGGTCATGAACGGGGAGTTGGAGGGAATTTCCGATGCTTTGATCGCCCATTTTTATCGACAAAAATGGGAAGAGTGACATGCAGACGATTCGAGAAGTATTGGAAAAAACACGTTCCTATTTTGAAAAAAAAGGTTTATCTCGTCCGCAAAGAGAAGCGGAAGAGGTCTTGGCTTTTTCTTTGCGGATGCCCCGAATCGAACTATATATTCATTATGATCGGGTTTTGGATCAATCCATACTGGATTCGGCTCGAAAGAACGTCCTTCGACGTGCCGAGCGGGTCCCTTTGCAATACTTGGAAGGAGAAGTTGAATTTTACGGCTGCTGCCTGACGGTCAATGAACACGTATTGATTCCGAGGCAGGAAACCGAGCTTTTGGTCGATCTCGTTGTCAGGGAGTGGGAGGGCTCTTCCACGGAAGGGAAGGTTGTGTGGGACGTTTGTTGCGGATCCGGTTGTATCGGAATCGCTTTAAAAAAAAGATTTCCTTCATTAAAAGTCTATCTTTCGGACATTTCCGCCGAAGCGCTCCGCGTTGCCGAAAAAAATGCTTGTAAAAATGATGTCGAGGTGCATCTTCTTCAGGGCGATCTGTTTGCTCCCTTCGGGGAAGCGCGAGCCGATTATATTCTTTCCAACCCCCCCTATATCTCGGAAAGCGAGTATCCTCTTCTGGAACCCGAGGTTCGGGACTACGAGCCGAAAGGAGCTTTGCTAGCCGGGGAAAACGGAACGGCCTACTATCGCCGGTTTGCCCGGGATATCAAAAAAAGACTGCTCCCGGGCGGCAAGGGATATTTTGAAATCGGATCCGCCCAGCGGGAATTCGTCCGGGAAATTTTTGAACGAGAGGGGGGATTCACCTTTTCCTTTGTGAAAGATTGGTCGGCTGCCGATCGCTACCTCTTTCTGCACCTCGAGGGAGAATGAAGTTTACGGCAACTCAAGTTTTTATTGGTAATTATTGCCGCATATTGCTATCCTAATGGCCTATGTTTGATACTTTAACCGACAAATTACAAGGTGTTTTTGCCTCGATAAGAGGGAAGCGAAACCTGACCGAAGAAAATGTAAAGGCAGCCGTTTCCGAGGTGCGTATGGCATTGCTCGATGCGGACGTCAATTACGGAGTCATTAAGAACTTTCTGGCAAGGGTGAAGGAGAAAGCTCTGGGCGAAACCGTATTGAAAGCGGTGCGTCCGGGAGAGCAATTTATCCAAATTCTACACGATTCTCTCGTTGATCTCATGGGAAGCCGAGTTGTAGAACTGCAGTGGAATCGTCGACCTACCTTTTTGATGGTTTGCGGCTTGCAAGGATCGGGAAAAACCACTTTTTGTGCCAAACTGGCTTGTTTGCTAAAGGATAAGAAGGTTTTACTGGTCGCTTGCGATCGACAGCGACCGGCTGCCATTGAACAATTAAAGGTTCTGGCCGGAAAGGTCGGTTGCTCGATTTTTTCCGGAGAAGGAGAGATGAATCCCCTGAAAGTAGCCGAAGAGGCTCTCGGGGTAGTTCGAAAGGGGGATTATGACGTCGTTATTTTTGATACGGCCGGAAGATTACACGTCGATGAAGAATTGATGAAGGAATTGGAGAGTTTAAAAAAGAAGATAACCCCTCATTACGTTCTCTTCGTTGCCAACGCCATGATCGGACAGGATGCGGCGAACGTTGCCCGACAATTTCATGAAAAAATGGCTTTTGACGGGACCGTATTGACGATGCTGGATGCCGAGTCGAGAGGCGGAGCCGCTCTTTCCATCGTCGAGGTAACCGGGAAACCTTTGTTATTCGAAGGGGTCGGAGAAAAACTTGAGGATTTACAACCGTTTCATCCTCGTTCGATGGCCGATCGGATTTTGGGTATGGGCGATACGATTAATTTGGTTCGCAAGGCTCGAGATCTCGTCTCCGAAAAGGAGGCGGCGGATTTGGAAGAAAAGATTCGAAAAGTCTCGTTTACGTACGAAGATTTTTTGAAACAATTCGGTATGGTCAAAAAAATGGGTTCGTTGAAGAGCATTCTGAAGATGATTCCCGGGGCCTCCGCATTGAAGGACCTACCTCTTGACGAAGAAGAAATGATGAAAAACGAGGCCATTATTCTTTCGATGACTCCGGAGGAAAGGAGAGAGAAAAAAGAATTGATCATGCCGAGAAGGCGTCGCATAGCCAAAGGGAGCGGAACGACTTTGGATGAGGTGAATCGGTTGATCAAAAATTTTAACAGAACAAAACAGATGATGAAAACCATGCCGAAAGGAAAAAAATTAGAAAATCTATTGGGAGGAATGAAATGGCAGTAAAAATTCGATTGAGACAGCAAGGGAAAACGAACCGCGCTTTTTATCGTATCGTAGTAGCCGACAGTCGTTATCCGAGAGACGGAAAGTATTTGGAAATGTTGGGTTGGTACGATCCGTTCCAAAAGGAAGTAAAAGCGGAAATCAATTCGGAAAGATTGACGTACTGGTTGGGTGTCGGAGCACAAATGACCGATAAGGTTGCTTCTCTGGCCAAAAAGTATCATGCGGATGTTATCCGTGATTTTCAAGAAAGTAAACGGAAGAAAAGCGCCTAAAAAAACTTCATGAAAGTCGATATTTTAAGCCTTTTTCCGGGTTATTTTCGGGGTCCTTTGGATGAGACCATTTTGGCAGGTGCGATAAAAAAGAAACTTTTGGAAATCGGCTTAGTAAATATACGGGATTTTGCGGAGGATAAGCATAGAAGAGCGGATGACAGGCCTTATGGCGGAGGACCGGGAATGGTCCTATTGCCGGAACCTTTAATGAAGGCCATCGACCACGTTCGAACGGAGACAAGTCGAGTTATCTACCTTTCTCCGCAGGGGCGTCGGCTGGACCAATCGCTGGCCAACCGGCTTGCCGGGGAAGAACATTTAGTCTTGATTTGCGGTCACTACGAAGGGATTGATGAAAGAGTGATTGAGGCGGCCGTCGATGAAGAGGTAAGCATCGGAGATTTCGTTTTGACGAACGGTTGTCTTGCCGCCTGTGTTCTTTTGGATGTTGTCGCTCGATACATTCCGGGAGTTTTAGGGAATTCCCGTTCCGTCGAGCAGGACTCGTTTGCCGATGATCTTCTGGACTGTCCCCATTATACGCGTCCCGTAGATTTTAGAGGGATGCGAGTTCCGGAAGTTTTATTATCCGGGGATCATAAAAAGATTCGAGAGTGGAGGGCCTCGCAAGCTCTCGGGAATACGAAGAAAAAAAGGGCTGATTTAATAAAATATAGGAGCCAGACATGAGCAAAGCAATTATTATTCAAGAATTGGAAAAAGAAGCCTTAAAGAGCGATCTTCCTTCCTTCGGAATCGGAGATACGATTCGCGTTTCCATTCGAATTATCGAAGGAGAAAAAGAAAGAATACAGGTCTTTACCGGAACGGTTATTGCCCGGAAGGGATCGGGGATCTCCGAAACTTTTACTCTTCACCGAATTGCCTACGGCGAAGGAATGGAAAGGGTTTTCCTCTTGAACAGCCCTCGTATCGCTAAGATAGAACTTGAAAGAAAAGGAAAGGTAAGAAGGGCTAAGCTCTATTATCTGAAAGGAAAAACGGGTAAGGCGGCAAAAGTAAAAGCAAAAATGTAATCCCTCTTCTCATGTCATTACGAGGGAAGCTGCCGGAAGAACGCTTAGCACTCGAAAAATCCCTTTACGAAAAGGGAATAAAGCGAGTGATCGGAATGGATGAAGTCGGCCGCGGCCCTCTTGCGGGGCCGGTGGTCGCTTGCGCCGTCTATATTCCCGAAGGGCTATATTTCGAAAAGGTGAATGACAGTAAAAAGCTTTCTCCGAAGGTTCGGGAAAAGCTTTACGAAGCCTTGACCGGACATCCCGAAGTCTTTTACGGAATCGGAATCGTCGATTCCGAAGAAATCGATAGAATCAATATTTTTCAAGCTACTCTTCAAGCCATGAGACAGGCTTATCATGCTTTAAAAGACCTCCCGGAATACGTATTAGTCGACGGCGTAGACCTCTCGCTTCCCGTGCCGAGTCGAAAGATCATCCGGGGAGATTCGCTTTCTTATATGATAGGAGCGGCTTCCGTTCTGGCTAAAGTGACTCGAGATCGTTTGATGCTCGATTGCCACCGAAAGTGGCCGGAGTACGGGTTTGATCGACATAAGGGTTACGGGACGGAGGGGCATCTGCAGGCCCTTCGGAAACATGGGTTTTGCCCGATACATCGGAAAAGTTTCGAACCCGTAAAAACTATGTATTTAAAGGGGAATTTGTAGCGTAAGACAGGTCGTATGATCCGGCTTCCCCATTAAGAGGGCGCTTTTGAAGGAAAGGTTTTCTTCCTTCTTTTTTCGAAAGTGTGCCGTAATGTTCTTGCAAAATTCCAGAATATGAGCATTGGCTTGTTCCGGGTCTTTATTTCGAGAAATCAGGGCTTCCAAAAATTTTATCGTAAAATCTTCTTTGATTTGATTTTTCCGATCTTCGGAAAGGTCGGTCCACTGCTCAACACTTTCGTTTAAGAGAGAAAAAACTTCTTCCGCCTCTTTCTCTTCCAGCCCGGCGGCTTCGCAAAGGTGTTCTTTTCGAAAAGAGGGGATTTTTTCTCCGTTCGGAGAAAGACCCAGTCTTTCGGGGTCGAGATTATCGGATACGCCGTCGGTCATAAAAAAAAGAACTTCCCCTCCGTAACAGGGGGTAATGGAAAAACGAGCGTTTTTTATATGAATTTTTAAAGGATCCGATTTGCAACAAAATCCGAGTCTTCCTCCCGTATCCCGGACATTCGAAAGATCCGGTCGGGAAGTTTTAATGCATTCCTTTACCTTTCCGTCCTTAAACAAAAAACCCTGAGAGTCTCCCAGATTGATCGTTACTAAATAATAGGGGGCCCCTTCGCCGGAAAGGCCTTTGACCAAAGCCGAAGTTAAAAAAGTAGTCGATCCGATACAGGAAGTATATTTCTCAAAAAAGGACCGATCCAAATAGTTTTCCAAAAAGCATTTTTTAGAAAAAGTATCGCCGGATGCGGCTTTTTCTAAGAGACGGTGTACTTCCAAAAGACTATGTAATTCACTTCCTTCTTGTTGCTGCGGAATATTCGGAATGCCTTCTCGCTCGATAAAAGAGATTTGTTTCTCGGAAAGCGTTTCATCAAGAAGCATTTCCAAAAGATTTTCTCGTAGGGAAGCCTCTTCCGGCAACTCTTGTTCGGTAAGAATTAAGGAACGGTAAAATAAAAGCCCGTCCGGAACGGTTTCAAATAACTTCCAAAAGATATGGATGTGGGCGGCTCCGAAAGATTCATAAAGAGTCGAAGCTAAGTTAGACGTATTAAAAGAAAGGTGCGGGTTATTTTTCAGAACGGAGGAAAAATGGTCCCAAAAACCTTGGACGGCTGCTAAAGAGGCCAGTCGAGATCCGATCCCCAAGCCGCAGCCGTCGGCCAGCGTCAAAATCCAGCTGTCGTGGTAGAAAGAAATGCGGAAACGATCGGCAATGGGATTATAAGGGGGTTTATCGGGGTAAGTGGAAATACATCCGATGAATGCGGAAGCATTTTGATGGAGATTCGTTTCGGAGAGGTTTAAAAAAGGAATGGAAATTTGAGGACCTTGCGTCGTTCCCGTCGGTTCATTTCGATAGACGATAACGGGGATTTCCGGAAGGTCTCGTAATGTCGTAGCGACGGTAATTTCCGTAACGTTATCGGGTCGGGAAGAGGGAGGGTTTAGAAAGATCGGGGGTCGGGAAGGGGATATGGAATAGGTCATTCCCGAAGAGATGTAGGGGTCCGGAAAAAAGAGACGAGAAGGGATGCGGGACATAATCACATATTCAGCGAAACGGCAGAAATATAAAACTTGTCTCTTATTATCACAACAAATATTTCTTGTTCTTTTTTATTTAAAAAGATAAAGAGTACTTTTAAGAAGAGGGGATGTATGCTTTTCGTTTCTCGTTTCACCATTGTTTTCGTCGGCGTTTTATTTGCCGATAAAATAACTTCGGGATTAAATATCGAGAATCAATGGTATGAATTCGTGTGGGGATTATTCGTCGGCTTTTTAAATGCCTGTCTGCATCCCGTCTTAACGGCCTTTAACTCCAAGAAGGGGTGGTTCGTTATCGGATTTTGGACGTTATTATTGAATCTTTTTTTATATTGGACCGTCTCCATGGGTGCTGCCAAATGGATCGGGATAACGTTTGCTTCTTCTTTTTGGGCCTATACGGCATCGATCATCGTCTCTTTCATTTCGACGATTTGTACGCATTTCAGAGATTTTATGAAAAAGTAGTCTTTTTTTTCGGAGAAATTCGTACTTTTCGGATATGTCGTTCGTCGGCTTGCAAAACTTCCAGATCAAAAAGGTCGTGATTGATCAGTAAACCGTTGGGCGGAATCCCCCCGACTCGGTGAATGATATAGCCGGCAATCGTATCGTAATCGGAAAGATGGGGGATTTCAATCCGACAGTTTTGAAGAATATCTTTCAAAGTCATTCTCCCCTCCAGAATCCAACCGTCCTTCTGTTTGAAAAACATACCTTCTTCCCCTTGATCGTATTCATCGCCGATTTCCCCCACGATTTCTTCCAAAAGGTCTTCTATGGTTACGATTCCTTCGGTCGATCCGAATTCATCGATGACCAGTGCCAAATGCTGTTGTTTTTGAAGAAATTCCTGGAGGAGATGGGAAGCTTTTCGGGTTTCGGGGGTATAAAAAATCGTTTTGGAAATGCTTCGGATGGGTTGAAGAAGACGCATTTCCTTATTTTCCTTCAGAGCTTCCAGGCAAATGCGGAGCAGATCTTTGTACAATAAAATGCCGATGATATTATCCAAGGAATCCTTATAAACGGGGATGCGGCTGTAATTCTCGCGCAACAAGACTTCGGCTGCTTCTCGAATGGATAAATCCTCGGAAAGAGCAAAAATATTCACCCTCGGGACCATGACTTCCCGAACGA
>CAYGJM010000036.1:0-212 GCA_964350295.1 uncultured bacterium
AAGAGTCATTCCGGGACAGCGCATTTTTAAAATAGTCACGAGAAAATTAATTCCGGAAATCAGACTGCCCACACCGGAAATTTGCACGCTCCATAACCAGTAATCTACGCCCACTCCGGGATTATAGCGTATTCCGGAGAGAGGAGGATAGGCGACCCAACCGGTTCCGGCAAAGACGCCGATCATCAAGGAAACGAGAATGTACATTCCCC
>CAYGJM010000036.1:222-1301 GCA_964350295.1 uncultured bacterium
ATTCCCCCGGAGGTAAAAAGCCAAAAGCTGAGGGAGTTCAAAAAGGGAAAAGCGACGTCCCTTGCGCCGATTTGTAAGGGTAAAACCAGATTAATAATGCCGAAAACAACTCCCATTCCGACGAAGAAAACCATCGTAACCCCGTGAGCGGTAAAAATCTGTTGGAAATGGGGAGCCGTCAGGTAACCCATGCTTTCTCCGACCGCAAAAGCCTGTTGCGCTCGCATCATACCCGCATCGATTAATCCTTTCGAAAGCATGATGGCCGATACCACGATGTACATAATACCGATTTTTTTATGGTCCACGGAGGTGAGCCAATCATTCCAAAGCCAGCGCCACTTTTTATAATAAGTCAGGAGAGCTACCAGAAGAATGCCTCCGAGGATCATCGAAGCCCCGGCGGCATATTCGATCATATCGTGTTTCAAAGCTTCCAAAGTCAGTTTTCCGAACATAATTACTCCGGGTTTCGAGAGGGGGTCATATACTTCATCAGGACTTTATCGAATAAATTTTTATCTTCGAGAGTGTAATAGGTGACGGGATGGTATTCTCCGGGTTGTACCAAGTTTTCATATTCCTCGAAGCCGAGATGCAAAGAAGACTTTTTCGTCTTTTTTATCCATTGCAGAAATTCTTCTTCCGAAGAGGCGCGTACCGTAAAGGTCATTCCGGCAAAACCCTTTCCGCTGATATTTGCGGAAGAACCTCGGAAATCGCCCGTTTCGTGAGCCATTAAATGCAATTCCGTTTTCATCGAAGGCATGGCGTAAATTTGCCCTCCGAGTTGAGGAACCCAAAAAGAATTCATGGGAGCATCGGCCGTAATTTCAAAGTTTACCGGCGTATCTACGGGAATCTGTATGAAATTGACGGTGGCTACACCTCGATCCGGATACAGGAAAAGCCATTTCCAGTCCAAAGCAATCACTTGAATGACCAAAGGTTTTTTTTCGCTTTCCAAAGGAGTAAAAGGATTGAGTTCGTAGCTGCTTTGACGAGTGATGACGGCAAGGATTACGATAATGACCAGCGGGATTCCCCACCAGAGAGATTCGGCTACGTGGTGATGTTCC
>CAYGJM010000036.1:1319-4347 GCA_964350295.1 uncultured bacterium
TTTTTTATTGCCGGCTCGAAAACGACGGGAAAAAACGGCCGTCAAAATAAAAACGGGGATAACGACGATAAGCATCAAGAGAGAAGCTTCGATCAGAAGTTTTCTTTCCTTTAATGCGATGATTCCCTTCGGTTCGAGAACGGCAATCGTATGACGGCGGACAAAAAAAATGCAGGCAACGACGGCGATTCCGAATAAAATCACCCCGGAGGCAATTAATATTTTCTTCATGAATCAGACAACAAAGAGAATGTTGCTCCTTTTTCGGCATAAATGAAATTCGTTTTCTACAGGAAAAAGAAGCTTTTGTCCACAAAAAATAAAATAAATAGTTTAATTTTTGTCGTTTTTCGAAGTGATATAAATTTCGTAAAAAGCATTGCACTCCTCATCCCGAACGGGAGGTGAAGAAGGCGGATTCGGAGAGGTGTTATTAAAAAACGAAATCCCTTTCGGTATTTTCCCCTCGAGTTGTTGACGAAAAGTGCAGTGGCGGGGATAGGTAAAAGAAGGGAGAGGGTTTTCTTGCTTGAGGGAAGGGCACGGAAAGAAGGGGTCTACGGCCATTTGAACGGTCCTATCGGCTTTCGATAGGCAGCAGCAGGCCGTCGGTACGGGGCAACGTAAAAATGTTGCAAAGGATCTGGATAATATCGACAATGTTGTCATACATGGACCTTCGTTTGAAAAAATCGGGTTGCATTTTCCCCTTTCTTTTTTTTGATGTCAAATTTTTCTTTCTTCCGAAAGGAATCGTTGCCAAGAGTTCGAAGGTTGATAAGTCGGAGAAGGAAGTAGGGAAGACATCAGAAGAAAAAGAGCCGAAAGGACGGTATTTTCCTTGAAGGGAAGCGCTTCTTCGGGAAAGGTCGTATATCCGGAGAGCCACATCCACAAAGCGATCGGGAAGATCAAGAGATGTATTTTTCCGAGAGATCGATGAAAGGAAAGCAAGGCAAATAAAAGAACGAACAGCGCTGAAATGCCGTTGGCAATAAGAAAGTGCGGTTCGGAGGAATAATCAAAAATAAAAGAGCAGGCAAATATCCAGCATGCCAATACGCTTTCGAAAATTCTCGGCCACATGATTTAACGACTCCCTTTGCGTTCGGCAATTAATCGTTCGGCTACTTCGTAAGCGGGAAGAGAAGCTTTGCCGATGAATGTTTCCCAGAGGATTTTATTGCTTCCGGTTTCTTTTCGGACTCGATGTAAGAAACGAAGACAAGAGTAGAATTCCGGATACGCAAAAACGATCATCATAACGGAGACGGATGCGGTGATCAGACAGGGAAAACACCAGGAGCGGACGACGGTTCCCTGCAGAATGATCAAAATGGCACTGACTCCGCCGATGGGAATAACGTCGATGCCGAAAAGAATGACGAGCCAAGGACGGTCCTGCCACCTTCGTGTGGACCCGGCCAAGGCAAAAAGGATATCTCCCGCATAGGCAACGAGACCCATGACGGCGTCGGGAAGTCTTAGCCATTTTCTGAGCACGTGAGAGACGTCGGAATTTAATACCGCTTCCGTTTGTCTTTGAAAAACGGGATCGATTACTCGATCGACCAGGCCCCATTGGTAGAGCCCCATGTAACCGGCAATAATAACGGCGACGAAAGCGAGAAGAGAGACGGTAACACGTTGTTTCATCGAGGAGGGGTTATAGTTCCAAGGCCCGGGGACGGCGCTTAGATCATAAGTTCGGGACATAAGCATTTCTCAGTGTAAAAAAACAGATATAATTTTTTTCTTCCATAAATGCAAGAGAGGTTTTTTCGCGAAAGTTTTTAAGGACAAAAAAGATTTCTTCGGGTAAAAAGAGTCCCTTTATATTGAGGGAGCGGATATGAGTAAGGAAACTTTCGGATTAAAAGTCGGTTTGGCCGAAATGCTTAAAGGAGGCGTCATTATGGACGTCACGAATGTCGAGCAGGCCCGGATTGCCGAGGATGCCGGAGCCGTTGCGGTGATGGCTTTGGAAAGGATTCCGTCGGACATTCGTAAGGACGGAAAGATTGCCCGGATGTCAGCCGTTGAGATCATTACGGCCATTCAAGAGGCCGTTTCCATTCCCGTGATGGCGAAATGCCGTATCGGTCACTTCGTAGAAGCTCAGATATTGCAGGCTTTGGGAGTGGATTTTATCGATGAAAGCGAAGTTCTCACCCCTGCCGATTCGGATTTTCACATTCATAAACACCCTTTTACCATACCGTTCGTTTGCGGTTGTCGAAACCTCGGCGAAGCTTTGCGAAGGATCGGTGAAGGGGCGGCTATGATTCGGACGAAAGGAGAAGCGGGAACGGGAGATGTCGTGGAGGCCGTCAGGCATATGCGAGACGTTCAAAGAGCCATCGGACGCTTGACCCGGTTGGACTCCGGGGAATTGATGACGGAGGCAAAAAATCTCGGTGCTCCTTTTGAGCTGCTCGTTCAAGTGGCGAGCGAGGGGAAACTTCCGGTTCCTCATTTTTCGGCCGGAGGAATTGCGACGCCTGCCGATGCGGCTTTGATGATGCAGTTGGGAGCCGAGTCCGTCTTCGTCGGTTCGGGTATTTTTAAATCTGCCGATCCGGAAAAAAGAGCGCGAGCCATCGTTCTGGCCGTTACCCATTATCAAGATCCGGAAAAACTTGCCGAAATTTCAAAGGGCCTCTCTTCCGGAATGGAAGGGATAGCCGTCTCTTTATTGGAAAAAAATGAACGTCTTTCCGAGAGGGGTTGGTAATTGATCGGCGTTTTGGCCTTGCAAGGGGCGTTTCGGGAACACTTGAACTGCCTGAGTCTTTTGGGTGTCGAAGGGATTCCCGTTCGTTCAAAGAGGGATCTGGATCACTGCCGAGCCCTAATTCTTCCCGGAGGAGAAAGCACGGCTCATCAACGCCTTTTTTCTCCCGATCTGTGGCGGGCCGTTCAAGAATTCGGTCGGACGAAACCTCTTTTCGGGACTTGTTGCGGTTTGATCCTATTGGCGGAACGAGTCGAAGGAGATCCTATGCCCACTTTCGGTTTGCTGGACGTC
>CAYGJM010000036.1:4357-6285 GCA_964350295.1 uncultured bacterium
CCTACGGTACGCAGAAAGCTTCTTTCGAAACGACCCTGGAAACCCCTTTTAACGAAAGCCTTCGGAGTCGTTTTATTCGTGCTCCTCAAATTTCTCGAATCGGTCCGGGCGTCGCCGTTATCGCCTCCCATCAGGGGAAACCGGTAATCGTTCGGCAGGGTCATGTGATCGGTGCTTCCTGTCATCCGGAATTAATACCGGATCCTTCTTTGCATGAGTATTTTTTGACGTTTTTATCCTAGGTTTTTTTACGATGGCGGGCAAGCTTACCTTACGGCAATTGAAACTCGAGGGAGCTTCGGTGCTTATGAGAGTGGACTTTAACGTCCCTTCCGAACCTTCCGGAAAGATTATCGATGATTGGAGAATCGTGGCAGCCTTGCCGACAATCCGATATGTTTCGGAACAAGGCTCTCCTTTGGTGCTGATCAGTCATTCGGGTCGCCCGAAGGGAAAACGGGAAGGAGCCTACAGTTTGGCTCCTTGTGCAGATAGACTTTCCGAGCTCTTGGGAAAAAAAGTGAAAATGGCCGAGGATTGTATAGGACGGGAGACGGAGACACTGAAAAAACAACTGGCAAAAGGAGAAATTCTTTTACTGGAAAATCTTCGTTTTCATCCGGGAGAGGAACATCCGAAAGAATATCCCCTTTTTGCCGAAGAGTTATCCGGGCATATGCGTGCATACGTCAATGAGGCTTTTGCCTCTTCCCATCGGGAGCACGCCTCCGTAACGACCGTTGCCGGTTACTTCCCGGGAAGAGCGGCCATGGGTTTTTTAATGGAAAAGGAAATCGAGTTTCTCCATCGGAAATTACGCCGTCCGAAGCGGCCCTTTGCCGTGATTGCGGGCGGAGCTAAAATATCGTCCAAAATAAAACAGGTTAAAGAATTATTTTGTTCCGCCGATATCCTTTTAGTCGGAGGGGCTATGGCACACACTTTTCTGCAGGCCTCGGGACGGCCGATCGGAAATTCTTTTTTTGAAGCAGACTCACTTTCGGTAGCCGAGGAGATATTGCGTTTGCGGAAGGAACGGGGCCTTCGGACTTTACTGCCCGTCGACTTGGTCGTTACTTCCGATCTTTCCCGACCGAGTTCTACGGAAGTCATTTCTTTGGAAAAAGGGATTTCTTTTTCGGGATCGGCGGGAGATATCGGTCCGAAAACAAGAACTTTATTTAAAAAGGCATTAGACGGGGCTGAAACCGTGTTTTGGAACGGTCCTTTAGGAATGATTGAAAAAGATGTTTTCGGATCAGGTAGCCGGGATATGGCCGAGTACCTGGCTGATTCCGCCGCCGTTACCGTGATCGGAGGAGGGGATACGGCCTCCGTTATTCGTAAGTGGCATTTGGAGGATAAAATGGACCATCTTTCGACGGGAGGAGGAGCTTCCTTGGAATATATTGAAAAGGGAACGCTACCGGGAATCGATGCTCTCTCCGATGAAAGGATAAAATCTTGACAAATTCTTTCTCCGGTTGTTATGATTCTTGTCGTAATTAATAACAAAATTACCGATGAATTAATTTTCAAGGGTGCAAAACCGGATTATCAATTGAAAATTTTTTATTCACCTTTTTTCTCTCGAAATTCTCGTAAGATACTCTTGAGATTCGTTCTTCGGCAAGGGAGGACGCTCGAAAGTTGATCGCTAAAATACAATCTTTGTTCGGGCAGCTTTTTCCCGTTCGACGGGATGAACTTAAAAAATTTATTCCCATGTTCATTATCTTTTTTTTCGTCGGATTTGCTTATAACATCCTTCGAAATGCGAAGGATGCCTTATTGATTACCGGACAAAATTCGGGAGCTCAGATCATACCGTTCATTAAAGTATGGGCCATGCTTCCCGGAGCTTTGTTAATGACGGCTCTTTTTTCCTGGCTTTCCAATCGATACAATATGGAAAGAGTGTTCTATAT
>CAYGJM010000036.1:6295-14980 GCA_964350295.1 uncultured bacterium
GGTTATTTTCTTTTTTTTGCATTTGTCGTTTATCCTCATGCCGATAGTTTTCATCTCCATCGGTTCGGCTCCTTTTTAGAAAATCTATTACCCCAAGGAGCGGCGGGTTTTATTTCCATGATTCGCTACTGGTCTTTCACGCTTTTCTACGTAATGAGCGAGTTATGGAGCTGCATCGTTTTGTCCATTTTGTTTTGGGGATTTGCCAATGAAATCATGTCCGTTAACGAGGCCACCCGATTCTATGGCCTTTTGGGGTTGGGTATGAATTTTTCCGCGGTTATAGGTGGAAAGGTCGGTATTTTTCTTTCTCAAATCCCTCGATCTCATACCGGGGCCTTTCATCTTGACCCTTGGGAGTTAACTTTAATTTTGATTACGGGGGCGGTTCTTTTCTCCGGGGTAGTCGTTATCATTCTTTTCCGTTGGCTACACGTTAATGTTTTACATGATTGTAAGTTTTATAAACCCGGCAAGAAAAATGATTTTAAATTGTCCTTGGGGAAGAATTTTTCTTATCTGGTCAAATCCAGGTACCTTATATGTATTGCCTTGGTCGTATTGGCCTTTAACTTGGTCATCAATTTAGTGGAAGTTTTATGGAAAGATCAAGTCAGACAGCTTTATCCCAATCCGAATGATTTCAACGTGTACCTGAATCAGATTACCTTCGTGACGGGACTGATGGCAACTTTCGTTGCCTTATTTTCCGGAACGATCATTAGGCGTTTCGGGTGGACGAATTCGGCTTTGATTACACCTATTATTATGTTGGTTACAAGTGTCGGTTTCTTCGGTTGCCTTTTCTTTCATAGTGCGGTAAGTGCTTTCACGATGAGTCATTTCGGGGTAACTTCCATGGCTTTGGTTGTCTTATTCGGTTCTTCTCAAATTTGCTTAAGCAGAGCCTGTAAATATACTTTATTTGATGCTACCAAAGAATTGGCATTTATACCTTTAAGTCAGGAATCCCGGCAAAAGGGAAAGGCTGCTATAGACGGAGTGGGTTCTCGAATCGGAAAATCGGGCGGATCAATTATCCATCAGGTGCTTTTAATGATTTGCGCCTCTTTTTCGGCAAGTGCTCCCTATATTGCCTTAGTCCTTTTATTGGTTATTACGGCCTGGATTTTTGCGGTAAAGGTCCTTGGAAAGGAGTTCGATATTTTAGCCGCCGACAGAGATTCGGAAACCCCCGCCGTCGAAGAGGCTCCCCCCGTATCGGCCATTCGTCAACAACCGGTATAACAACCTTCTTCCGTAAAACGCTTAGCCGTTAGGTAAGAAAGGCGGATACACTCGGCAATAGGGATTTTTCCGTAGGAACTTCCGGTAATAAAAAAATTCGGATGACGTTTTCTGATTTCTTTTTGCATCCGAGCAACCCTTTCTTCATGTCCCACTCGAAATTGAGGAATGGCTTGATCATGCAAACAAATCGATAGGTGATCGGGAAGGGAAAAAATATTCAGATGTTCTCGACAGGCTTTCAGAGCTTCCTTTCGGTAATACTCTTCAGGGAAAAAAGGTTCTCCCCGTGCCGCTTTAAACATGACGGTTAATCGGGTTTGTGAAGGAGTCCCGTTCTGTTGAGGGAAGACTCGAGAATCGAAAATCATACCGACGATCTTTTCCTTTTCTCCGGTAAGGTAACCGAAAGCTTCGGGAATCGGAATGCTCTCCGGAAAACCCAAGTTGACTGCTACGAAAGAAATAAATTCCGGAGAAAAAAAATCGGAAAGATCCGAGGGATTTCGTAAACGAGTGAGTTGATGACCGGGAACGGTTGAAAAAAGGGCATCGCAATCCAATCGTCGACCTCCGGAAAAAACGACCGGTTTTTCCGTCCATTGCACGGAAATATCGGATTGGTTCAGCAGAATATTTTCGGAAAGGCGGGAGGCTAAACATTTCGGAAGCATTTCCAGTCCTTTCGCAAAAGAAATGACAAGAGAAGGGTTAGATCTTTTTTCTTGGAGAAGTTTTAGGAACAAGGATCCCGGATTTCGAGCCATTGATTGAATGGCCGGAAAACAACTTCTTACGGACAGGTCGCGTATATCACCTCCGAAAATTCCGGAAACCATCGGGGAAATATATTCCATGGCTATTCGGTATCCGAATCTTCGAGAAAAAAAATCATAGATGGATTCATCCGGAGGATGATCTTTTGAACGAAAAGGTTCTTGAAGAATCGGTAGAACTACTTTCCGGAGATAAGAAGAGGATAAGAAATTTTGCGGACCGGGGAAAAGAGGGATCACTTTCTTCGCACGAAGAAGACATTTATTTTTAAATGCCTTTGCCGGAAAAATAATTTGGGAGGAAAGGCCTAAGAGGTCAAAGAGTTCCCGATTGATTTTTCCGGTTTCTCCCTGAAGTCGTAAGGTATGAGGACCTCTTTCAAAGAGGTAACCGCACATAGAATCGGTTCGGATATGCCCGCCGATGCGAGAAGAAGATTCCAGGACGGTGATTTCCGTTGGTACCTTTGCAAGCATTTTGAGGTAAAAAGCGAGCGAGAGACCGGATATACCGGCCCCTAATATGACATATTTTTTACGGTTTCCACAAGACATCGCACATTTTCTACTCGGCTTTCCGGCTTTACTCCGTGCCCCAAATTAACGATATATCCGGGACGATTTTTTATTCCGCGGAGGATACGCAGAAGTTCATTGCGTAAGGTTTCTTCGGGAGCGATCAGTAAATCCGGATCGAAGTTTCCTTGCAAAGCGATTTCGGGAGGGAGTATCTCGGCTATTTTTAATAAATCCCCGGAGCTGTCTAAACTGATGGCTTCCGGACGTAAAAGGGCCAACTCCCGACCGAAGAGAGAGGATCCTCGGGCAAAAAGAATAACCGGTATGCGAAACGGTTTGAGGGCCTGAATGATTTCTCCGAGATAGTAAAGGGAAAAGGGATGTAAAAGAGGGTAAGGAAGAATCCCGGCCCAAGAGTCAAATATTTGAACGGCATCCACTCCGGATTCGATTTGGAACTTGAGATACTCAATCGTTTGATCGGTTAGCAAGCGCAAGAGGCGGTGAAAGGCCTCGGGATGTCGATACATCCATTTTTTGGTTAATAAGAAATCTTTGGATGTTTTCCCTTCAATCAGATAAGTAGCCAGAGTAAAAGGAGCCCCGGCAAAACCGAGAAGCGGCACCTTTAATTCTTTTTTCAGAATTTTTATCGTCTCGCCGATAGGAGCCATGGCCGTCGGAATCGGTTCCGGGACACAGCGAAAAACATCTGCGGGATTTTGCAAAGGTTCCACGCGAGGCCCTTGGTCTTCGCCAAAAGAAATTTTCCTTCGTATAGTTTCGAGAATCAGCAAAATATCGGCAAAAAGAATGGCGGCATCGAAGGAGAATTTTTGAATCGGAAGCAAGGTAATTCTAGAAGCCAAATCCGGCTGTTTGCAGAGCTCTAAAAAAGAGTATTTTTCTTTTAGGTCTCGATACTCTTTTAGATATCGGCCCGCCTGCCGCATCAGCCAAACGGGCGGGCGGGGAGTCGTTTCGCATCGAACGGCTCGTAAAAAAAGATCATCCATTCAAAATTCTCTCTAAAATATGGTCGACCGTAAATCCGAATTCGGTGCTTAATGCAGACGGAGGAGCAGAGGCACCGAAAGATTCCATACAGATGGCCATCCCTTCCCTTCCGATATATTTATGCCATCCGAACTCGATGCCGGCCTCGATGGAAATGCGTTGACCTAAATCGCCGCCGACGAGACTTTCCTTATATTCTCGACTTTGCTCTTCAAAAATCTTCCAACAAGGCATAGAGATCACACGGACGTTCTTTCCGCGTTTTATCAGCTGCTCGGCTATATCCAAAGAGAGAGAAACTTCGGACCCCGTGGCAAATAGGGTGTAATCCGGCTTTTCGCCGGTTTCTCGTAAAACGACGTAAGCTCCCTTGCCGACGCCTTCCTGATAGGAGACGTCGGTGTGAGGAAGAAGAGGGAGCTTTTGACGGGTAAGAATAATGGCCGAAGGACCTTTATATTCCAGAGCGGCCAACCAACACATTTTGATTTCATTGGCATCTGCCGGTCGAAAAACTTGCAGTCCCGGAATTGCCCGTAAGGAGGCATAATGTTCGACGGGCTGGTGCGTCGGGCCATCTTCCCCCAAAAAAAAGGAATCATGAGTATATTGATAAATGACTCGATAGCCGGAAAGAGCGGCCAGGCGAACGGCATTTCTCATATAGTCGGAAAAGGTTAAAAACGTTCCGCAAAAAGGGGTAATCATATCGGTAAGAGAAAGGCCGGCCGTAATGGCAGCCATAGCGAATTCTCGTACACCGTATTTTATATTTCTTCCGCAAAAATTTCCCGGAGCAATAAGCGGGTATTGGGAAATCATAGTCATATCGGAGCCGGAAAGATCGGCAGATCCTCCGTACAGTTGGGGAAGCCATTCGGCTAACTCCTTAATGACATCTTGTGAAGCCGACCTTCCGGCAATCGGATCTTCGATTTTTATTTTCTTCAGCCGATCTTCCAGATCGTCGGGCAGACGTCTGTGAACCATTTGGTCGAAAGCGGCATAAAGCTCGGGATTTTCTTCCGCCCATTCATTGAATTGCTCCTGCCATTGGCGATTCATTTCCTCTTGTTTTTCCCTTTTTTGCTCGAAAAAGGAGTAGACGGCTCGAGGAACGTAAAACTCTTCTTCCGGAAGGCCCAGGGCCTGTTTGGTGAGCTTTACCTCTTCCGCTCCGAGTGGAGAACCGTGAGCTTTATGGGATCCCGATTTATGGGGAGATCCCTTTCCGATGACCGTGTGCATAATGGCAAGAATCGGTTTTTTTTGTTCGGTTCGTACGCGCGTGAGGAGCCGGTCCATGGCATCAAAGTCGTAACCGTCGCATTCAAAAACTTCGAAACCGTAAGCTTCGTAGCGAGCCTTCGTGTCTTCCGAACAGCATTCGCTTAAAGGTCCGTCGAGACAAATTTTATTCGAGTCGTACAATAAAACAAAATTATCCAATCCCAAATGTCCCGCAAGAGAAGAAGCTTCCGAAGAAACTCCTTCCATAATACAACCGTCTCCCGCCAGGCAAAATACTTTATTATTGAATATGGTATGCTTGTCCGTATTGAATTTTTGACCGAGTATTTTTAGTCCCAGAGCCATGCCTACGGCATTACCGATTCCTTGACCCAAAGGACCGGTCGTGGCTTCGATACCGTCGGTATGCCCGTATTCCGGATGACCCGGCGTTACCGAGTGAAGTTGACGAAATTTTTTGATATCTTCCAAAGAGATGCGATACCCGGAAAGATGCAAAAGAGAATACTGAAGCATGCATCCGTGTCCTGCGGAAAGCACGAAACGATCTCGGTTTAACCAGTGGGGAGATGCGGGATTGTAATGCATGCCGACGCCCCATAGAAAGGCTCCGAGTTCGGCGCATCCCAAGGGAAGCCCGGGATGCCCCGAGGCGGCTTTTTGTACGGCATCCATGGAGAGAATACGTACGGTATCGGCAATTTTATGCAGAGTTTGTTTCAGATCGTTATCCATTTTTCCTCTTACGATATCTTTTTTTACCGATCATAAAATGTGAAGTGAAAGAAGAAAAGAAAAAAGCTCTTTTTTTAAGAAGGACACAAAATCGGAGGTTGACAATCCTTATCAAGAAAAGAGGAATCCGGCAAAGAAGAAAAGGCAGGGATTTTCGATAGAAAATAACCGCATCGATCGGAAGGAAGGTTGTTTTTTATACAAATCTCTTGAATAAATCTCCGCGAAAAATAAAGAACGTTCATAACCCTTATAAAATGATTGATTTTGCTTTGTCGTTGTCTAATCTCTTTATCGTATGTATGTTGTTCTTTTGTTTCAGCAAACATCACCCGAAATAATTCGTAGGCTAATTTCTCACCGCATTCAAAATGGATGCGATCCGAGGTAAATAACGAAAAGACTTTTTTTATGAAGGCATCTCCCCTTTCCTTTTCCTGCGAATCAAGCGAAATAAACGAGGGGTCCAGGTGAAGATTCAGAGGGGGTATTTGTTGAAAAAGACAGAAAATTTTTTCGTATGAAGAGCTTTCTTTCTTCCGGAGGGAAAGAAGAAGAGTTTCGACGGAAAGGGGGGAAGAACCGGTCGTTTCGGTCACTTCCTCAAAAAAACGATCGAAAAGAGAAAAAGTGTCTTTAATCTTGCATTTTTGCCAATAGGAAATCCATTCTCGTATTTTCGGTTCTTTGTCTGCCAATTTTTGGTTCCGGGCAGGGCAGTCCTCGTCGGGGAAAAAAAACTCATACGTATTCATAAAGGTTTCCATGCCGGAAAGACGTTTTAGAAGAAAGTCGGTAAAAACATACGCATGACGGAGAATATCCTGAGGTTCGAATCCGGAAGAAGCTCCGGCGGGAGGGCTTGTGATCGGCTCGAGCATTTTTTTTACCGGAAAGAAGAGGAGTATCGTAACAAAAAAAAGCAGAAAAAAACAAGAGCGACGAGAAAAGGAAAAAAGCCGGATATTTGAACGAAATTCTTTTTTTTGTTATTCTGGATCTTTTTCCCGATCAAGGAGGATCATGATTTCCGCAAAAATAAGACGACGTTTTATGGATTATTTCGAGCATTGCGGGCATACCCTCGTTCCCTCCTCTTCCGTACTGCCCCATAACGATCCCTCTTTGCTGTTTACCAATGCCGGAATGAATCAATTTAAAGATTATTTTTTAGGAAGGGAACGGGCTCCTTTTAAAAGAGCCGTTTCTTCCCAAAAGTGCGTTCGGGTCGGGGGAAAACACAATGATTTGGAAAATGTCGGCCATACGACGAGACATCTGACTTTTTTCGAAATGTTGGGAAACTTTTCTTTCGGAGATTACTTTAAGGAGGAGGCTATCCGGTTTGCTCGGGAGGTAGCGGAACGAGTTTTTGAACTGGACCTCGATCGGATATGGGTCAGCGTTTACGAAGAGGATGATGAATCCTACGATATTTGGAGAACCTATTTTCCCGCTTCGAGAATCGTGCGACTCGGACCTGAAGACAACTTCTGGTCGATGGGAGAAACGGGCCCTTCCGGTCCCTGTTCCGAACTTTTGTATGATCGAGGAAAGGAATTCGGGGATTTCCGAAACCCGGCCGAAGATCGTACGGGGGAGCGATTTTTTGAGTTTTGGAATCTCGTTTTCATGGAATTTAACAAGCAGCCGGACGGAACGTTAACAAAGCTTCCCCTCAAGTGCATCGATACGGGAGCCGGTTTGGAGAGAGTTGTCGGTTTGAAAATGAACGCGAAAACGGTCTTTGAAACGGATATTCTCGGAGCCTTGGTGCGTCGTTGTGCCGAAATCTTTCATATCGGGCACGTGAAAGAAGAGCAAAAAGCCGCTTTGAATGTCATTGCCGACCATTTAAGGACCTTGGCTTTTGCCGTTGCCGACGGTATTTTGCCGAGTAATTTGGATCGGGGATACGTCCTTCGCAAAATTCTTCGAAGAGCCGTTCGTTATGCCCGGTCTCTCGGTGCCGAAGGGCCTTTTTTGGCACGGGTTTTACCGGAGTTATTGCGAACGATGCAGGACGATTTTCCGGAGTTAGCCAAGGCGCGGACTCATATTGAGGAGGTTTTGACCGGCGAAGAAGAGACTTTTTTCAGAACCTTAAAAAGAGGCGGAAACCTTTTAAAGGAAGTGATGAAAAAAGCCGAAGAGACGGGAGATAAGTGTATCTCGGGGGAAGATGCCTTTTTATTAAAAGATACTTACGGACTCCCTTTGGAAGAAATTCGATTGATGGCCAAGGACTGCCATCTTCGTGTCGACACGGAACAATTTGCCTTTTTGGAGAAAAATGCCAAGGAGTTATCGAAATCGGCTCGTAAGGACACCTCGCAGACGGTTTCCGAAAGTCTTTTTAAGGAGTGGGCCGAGAAAGGGAATGAAAGTCTTTTCATCGGTTATGAGAAAGCTGAAGAACCGGACGTTTCCGTAAAGGCCTTACTGCGCAAAGGAAAATTCGTCGAATCATTGGAAGCAGGAGAGGAGGGGGAAGTGATTCTGGATCGAACGCCTTTCTATCCGGAAATGGGGGGACAAGCCGGAGACGGGGGAGACCTGATCGGAGGCGAGGGAATACTTTTTCGGGTAAGAAGGACCCATTCTCCCTATTCGAAAGTCATCGTACAGGAAGGGCGTCTTTTGAAGGGGCGATTACATACGGGAGATTTGCTAACGGCACGCATTAACGCCGTACAAAGGTCAAAAACGGCCAATAATCATACGGCTACCCATTTGCTCCACTGGGCATTGCAACAAGTTTTGGGGGAACATATCCGCCAAGCCGGCTCTTTGGTAGAAGCCGGACGTTTGCGATTTGACTTTTTGCATCCGAAAGCCGTTACCCCGGAGCAACTTCTTCAAGTAGAAAATAGGGTTAATGAACGGATTCGGGAAAATAAGGAAGTGAAAGCCTATGAGCTCCCTTATCAAGATATTCGAGAACGAGAAGATATCAAACAGTTTTTCGGAGATAAATACGGAGAGATCGTTCGCGTGGTGGACATTGAGTATTCCAAGGAACTTTGCGGAGGAACCCATACGAAAAGAACGGGGAATATCGGATGGTTTAAAATCATCAAGGAAGGAAGTATTGCTTCCGGAGTTCGTCGGATGGAGGCGGTAACGGGCAAGGAGGCCG
>CAYGJM010000037.1:0-1084 GCA_964350295.1 uncultured bacterium
TTCTCTCCCGCATGCAGTAAACTCAGCAGCGTTGAATTAAAAACTTTAACTTCCAAAATACCGTCGGAAAATCCGACCGCATGCGTCATCGGAGCTAACTTTTCCCCGATTGCTTCGGGCCAAGCGAGTAATAATAAGTCGACTCTCCTGTCGCAAGTATCGGAAAGTTTTTCTAAAAATCGGGGAAGCAGCTCCCGAACGGAACGAGAGGTTCTTCTTTGCGAATAATGCGGAAAATTCATAAACGAGCCCGTTTTTCGCCGTACGGGAAGAAATGTTTCCACCCGTATGAACTGAGCCGATTATAACCGTCTTTCGGTTAAAGTAACAACTTTATTTTGCAAAAAAACGTACTAATCCATCCGTCTTTTTTCACAAATTTTCTCTACGGAGCGACGCCAACCTTCCGCCGTTTGTTTTCTCTTTTTTTTCATTTCTTCGGCTCGTCGTTCACTCGACTTGGAATCATTAAGGGTCGTTTTTTTTGATCGATTCATTTTTGCCTCCTAAAATAACTTCAATCAACAAATAATATTTTGAATGAATTTTTTAGTTACAAAATATCCAATGAAAAATCAACTAAAAAAATGATAAAATAATTTAATTTTCGGAATGGATCCGCTCTTCCAAAAAAGCGATCAACAGTCGAACGCCGACACCCGTGGCTTTTCCGTCATGCCCCCGCCCTTCTTCCGAAAGATAGGCCGTCCCCGCAATATCGATATGCGCCCAGGGGGTCTCCGGAGAAACGAACTCCTCGAGAAAAAGACCGGCTATAAGAGAACCGGCATAGCCCGTCTTCGTCATTGTATTTTTTAGATCGGCTACGGAAGAACGTAATTTTTTTTTATATTCCGGCGGGAGAGGAAGTTCCCAAATTTTTTCATTACTGATACGAGAAGCGGATAATAATCGTTGTTTTAAGGATGCATGATTACCCATCAGGCCGGAAATTCGATCTCCTAAGGAAACGATTACGGCCCCCGTTAGAGTAGCCAAGTCAATAATCTCATCGGGCTTGATTTTTTTTTCCGCATAGGCCAAGGCATCGGCAAGAATCAGCCTTCCCTCGGCATCGGTATTT